>NZ_NHSG01000354.1:0-74005 GCF_020024005.1 Streptomyces purpurogeneiscleroticus | reverse complement strand
CCCCACCGTCCCCCATTCGTCCCTGCCCAGCCGGGACAGCGGGCGCAGCTTACGAATGTCCGGATGCCCGTCGGTCATGACGTCCTCGGCGACCACGGCATGCACGACCTGCCCGAAGACGACCGTGGAGTCCCCGAAGCGCAGCGTGCTGTGCAGCCGGCACTCCAGCGCCACCGGAGAAGCGGCCACCCGCGGCGGCTTCACACACCGACTCGGCTCCATGGCGATCCCGACCTCCTCGAACTCGCTCACCCCGTGCGGGAAATCCGTCGCCGTCTCATTGATCTGCTCGAAGAGCCCTTCAGGCGCGAGGTTCACGACGAACTCCCCACTGGCTTCCACATTGAGCAGCGAGTCCTTCCGCCCCACGGAGGTGAACTGCACGATCGGCGGCGAGACGGAGGAGATGGTGAAGAAGGAATGCGGGGCGAGGTTCGCGGCGCCGCCGTCCGCGGCGATCGTCGACACCCACGCGATGGGGCGCGGCACCACCGTCGCGGTCAGCAGCCGGTAGAAGTCGTTGCGGGACGTGTTCCGGGGATCGATCTCAATGCGCATGATCGCAGTATCCCCAACGCCAACCCCGCAGGCTAACCACCAGCAGCCGACACGTCCCCGAGCGCCCCGGCGCGTACCCGCCATCTCCGCCGACGGCTTCGGGGGGGGCGCCCGTGGAGTGCCCTTGATGATCGGTGACGGGGTGAACGGTCCGCCACTTCACACCACAATGCGCTGTTCGGGGAGAGTGGTGGCGACCCGTACGACGGGCTCCGGGTGATCTGCGACGCATCACAGGCGGCGATGCTGCTCGGCCCGCCGCCCTCGCCCTGAGCGCCCCGCACCCGCAGAGAAACACCGCACCGCGTTCAGCACCCGGAATGCGCGGTGCCGGCGAGGAGCGCTGCGGGGGTCAAGGCCAGGGCGACGGGGAGGGCGAGTACGACGGCTGTGACGGCCAGGCTCAGGGCCGGGGCCAGCGCCTTTGCCTGTGACGGTGTCGCCCTGATGAGGCGGCGGATGCGCTCGGCCGGGTCGGTGCCTGTCATCGCGGGCAGCCCGGACACCGTGGCAGTGGGGCCCACCGCGCACATCTCCAGCAGGGCCGAGGCCACGGCGCGTCGGCCGTGCTTCTGTGCCGCCTGGTCGTCCGCGGCCATCTCCGCCAGGCGGCGCACTTGCTGGGCGTACCCGCGCGAGAGGCCGCTCCACCCGAAGGCCGAGGTCAGGACGTCGGCGGCGAGGAACGCACGGTGGTGGCGGTACTTCAGGTGGGCCCGCTCGTGTTCGAGAGCGGCGGCGAGTTCGGTGTCGGACAGCATGTCCAGGGCCGCTGTGGTCACCACGATGCGTGAGCCGTTGCGTGTTCCGGGGATGCAGAAAACGGCCGGCTCCCTGTGCTTCAGGACGCGCACGTCCGGGTCGTGGATCCGGGCGTGCTCCCCCAGGGCGTCGGCGGTGAGCAGGTGCCGGTTCCGCTCCCGGCGAAGGCGCAGCAGGCTGCGCACAGTAAGACCGAGGAGTGTCATGGCACCGAGGAACAGGACGGCCAACGCCGCTCGGGGAATGTCCGCCACCAGCCAGGAACCGCCGTACGCGTCGTGGACCAGCGGCTCGTCGGCGCGGAAGAGCCACACCATGGCGTGTTCCCACAGATCGTGCGCGACCAGGAGCAGGAAGCCCACCAACGAGGCCAGAAGACTCAACGCGCAGGCGTGCCAGCTGCGCAGGGCGGCTTGCGGGAAGCGGGTCACCCAACGCGCACGGGTCAACAGACGAGCGACCGGCCCGCCGAGGAAGACCGCGTACGCGAACAAGGCTGCGATGAATAACACAGTGGGGCCTCAGTGGTCGGTGTCGGGGTCAGGGTCGGGGTCAGGAGGCAGGCTGTCCAGTGCCTTGCGCAGGGCAGCCGCCTCGTCGGCGTCGAGACGGCCGGCGAAGTGCAAGAGGGCGTGCGCGCGGTCGGTGGAGGAAGCCAGGGCCTGTTCCATGAGTGCGGCCGTGTAGTCGTCCGCCGAACGCAGCGGGCTGTAACGGTAGGACCTGCCGCGTTTGGTCCGCTCCAGCCAACCCTTGGTACGCAGGCGCTCGGTGACCGTCATCACCGTCGTATAGGCCAGCGGACGCTCCTCGTTGAGGACATCGGTGAGGCGCTGGATGCTGAGAGGTTCCGCGCTCGACCACAGCACGCGCATGATGTCCGATTCCAGTTCGCCGAATGCTCTCAACGCCTTCCACCTGCCCTTCGCTTTCAGCGTGAACTTCCGTGCCGAGGGCTGTCGTTGGTGACCTCGACGCACCGCTCCCCCGTCCCTGTCGCCCTCATCGTCGGCGTCACTGCCCCGGCAGCACAACGCCATCGGCGCGCAGGTAAGCACGACGGGGGAGCCATCCCCACACTCGCGGCGTACGGCCCGTACGCCCTGCCGGCTCTTCGCCGAACCGTTCAGTCGTGCGTGGCCTCGCCGCTGACACGGTGGTCCGCGTGACTCAGGGCCTCCAGGACGAGACGGCGCAGGTGTCCGTCGCTCAGCCGGTAGTAGATGTGCCGGCCCGCGCGCCGCGTCTCCACCAGCCCGGCGAGGCGCAGCTTCGCCAGGTGCTGGCTGACCGCGGTCCTCGATGCCTCGGTGCGCTCGGTGAGCGAGCCGACGTCGGATTCCTCCTGCGCCAGCAACCACAGCAAATGCAGCCGCGTCGCGTCCGCGAGCAGTGCGAACACCCCTGTCGCCTCGACCAGGCGGGCACTGTCGGGGGCCTGCAGATGCGCATGAGGTGCAGATGGCACTGCGTCGCGTTCGGGCATGCAGACAGCGTAAAGCGCGACACCGGGCATAAGGCCCTCCGGCCGTCAGGGATGTCGTAAGTAATAGGTGCGCAGGTGCGCACGTATTCGTATAGTGGGAAGCGTCAGCCTCGACCGTCCGGGCCAAGGGACAGCCGCATGCTCTCCGTACTGCGCGACCGCACATACCGGCACCTCTTCACAGCACAGGTCATCGCTCTGGTCGGCACCGGGCTGGCCACCGTGGCGCTGAGCCTGCTCGCGTACGACATCGCAGGCGCGCAAGCCGGTTCGGTACTCGGCACCGCCCTGGCGATCAAGATGGTCGCGTACGTGGCGATCGCCCCGGCCATCGGTGCAATCGCCCACCGACTCCCCCGCCGCGCCCTCCTGGCCGGCAGCGACCTGATACGCGTCGCCGTCGCACTCACACTGCCCTTCGTCGACCAGATCTGGCAGGTCTACGTCCTGGTCTTCGTGCTGCAGGCCGCCTCAGCCGCCTTCACCCCCACCTTCCAGGCCGTCATCCCCGACGTGCTCCCCGCCGAACGCGACTACACCCGGGCCCTCTCCCTCTCCCGGCTCGCCTACGACCTGGAGAGCCTGTTCAGCCCGGCGCTCGCGGCCGCGCTGCTCTCTCTGATCACCTACAACTGGCTGTTCGCCGGCACCGCCGTCGGCTTCCTCGCCTCGGCCGCCCTGGTGCTCTCGGCCGTACTGCCCAAACCGGCCGCCGCGGCTCACACCAGCAGCGCCCGCGGGGCGCCAACGTCAGGCGCCCGCGGCAAGACCACCGCGGGCGCCCGGCTCTTCTTCGCCACCCCGCGGCTGCGCGCGCTGCTCGCCCTCAACCTGGCCGTCGCCGCCGCGAGCGCGCTCGTCACCGTCAACAGCGTCGTCTACGTCCGTGACCACCTCGGACGCTCCGCCAACGATGTGCCACTCGCCCTCGGCGCATACGGCGGGGGCTCCATGATCGTCGCACTGCTCCTCCCCCGGGTACTCGACCGGATATCCGACCGCACCGTGATGCTGAGCGGCGCCCTGCTGCTCACCGCGGTCTTCACCGGCCTCGGCGGCATCACCGCGGCAGGCTCAGGTAGTTGGCGGTGGTCCGCCCTCCTCGCCGCCTGGGCCGCGTTCGGCGCCGCCTGCTCGATGGTGCTCACGCCCACCGGACGGCTGATCCGCCGCTCCGCACCGGCCACGGAACGCACGTCCGCATTCGCGGCCCAGTTCTCCCTCTCCCATGCCTGCTGGCTGCTGACCTACCCGCTCGCCGGCTGGCTCGGCGCTGCGGCCGGACTGCAGGCGGCCGTCCTCGCGCTCGGCACGACGGCACTCGGGGCCGGGCTCCTGGCGCTCCGCCTGTGGCCGTCGCACGACCCGGATCGCCCCACTCACCCGCACACCGGCCCGGATGCCCGGCACCCACACCTGGCCGACGCCGCACCGGCCCACCGTATTGCTCGACCGATTCCTTCCCCCACCAGCACGCTGGACTGAAACACACGCGCTCAGAGGGATCCCAACCAACGCCATCGGTCCCCCTCGACGCGGAAAAAGTGCCGAGGTGTGCCGTATTCAGTCGAAGCCCGGTGGACCATTTCCTGTTTCAACTGAAACGGTCACGTTGGAGCAATGGCGTACAAAACCTCGCCGGCCGGTGGCATCGCCACCGCGCCGGCCCAACCGTCCCCACAAACCACTGCTCCGACCGCCCGCAGGCTGGTCGGTGTCGACCTGGCTCGCGGACTCGCGGTGCTGGGTATGTTCACCGTTCATGCCGGCCCGGAACCCGCGGCAACCGGAGCGCTGGCTCCGCTGGTGGAGGCCACGTACGGCCGTTCGTCCGCACTCTTCGCCCTGCTCGCCGGCTTCACACTGGTCCTCATGACCGGCCGCCCGGAACCCCGGACGGGACGACCGGGACGACAGGCTGTGGCCAGGGTCCTGATCCGCGCCGCCGTGCTCTTCGTCCTCGGCGTGGCCTTGGTCGCCTTCGGCACCCAGGTCGACGTGATCCTCGCCTACTACGCGCTCCTCTTCGTCTTCGTCCTGCCGTTCTACCGGTTGCGTGCTGCATCGTTGGCAGTTGCGGCCGCCGCCACCGCCCTGGTGCTGCCCCAGGTCCTGTACCTCGTCAAGCTCGCCATCGATGGCGGCAGCTGGTCCGACACCCTGATCGCCGCCGACCCGCTGGCCGGGCTCACCGATTCGGACGGCGTCCTCGACCTGCTGTTCACCGGCCCCTATCCGGTACTGACCTGGATACCGTTCCTGCTGGCAGGCATGGCGGTGGCCAAGCTCGACCTCTCCCAGGCCGTGGTGCGCGCCCGACTGGCCCTGACCGGCGTCGGCCTCGCGGTCCTCGGTTACGGAGGTTCCTGGCTGGCCCTGCACCTGGTTCCGGGCGCGTATGCGGCCGTCGCCGCGAACACGGACGGCGACTCCCCGTCCTCGGCCTGGTGGTCCGAGACAGTCGGTGAGCCCACGGACAACTTCCGCGAGTGGCTGCTGGTCGGCGCGCCGCACAGCCAGACCACACCGTCGATCGTGGGGGCCACCGGCGTTGCCCTCGCAGTACTGGCCGGCTGCCTCGTCGCCGTCGACCGGCTGCCGCGGTTCCGCCGCCTGGCCACACCGGTCACTGCCGTCGGCATGGTGTCCCTGTCCGCGTACGTCCTGCACATCGTGGCCATCCGGGCCGTGTGGAAGGAGGACCTGCCGGGCTCCTGGGCAGAGCTCTTCCTCTTCTTCGCGGCCACGATGCTGTTCGCAGTCGTATGGACCCGGCTGTTCCGCCGCGGGCCACTGGAATACGTACTGCACACCGCCGCCAAACCCGCACGCTTCATCCGGTGAGCGGCACCCGTCACATCGCTGAACAGGAATCGACCCGCCCGGCCATCGCGGGACATGTGTACCGGCAGGATCCGGGCAAGAGGAGAACTGACATGGAAGTCACCAGCATCACCGGCGCCCTCTTCGTCGGGATCATCGTCGGCATCCTGGGCAGGCTCATCGTCCCGGTACGTCACCGCATCGGCGCCCTGCCGACGATGCTGATCGGCATCGCCGCCGCTTGCCTGGGCGCATGGATCGCACTCGGCTTCGGCGTCGCCGACACCCGGGGCATCGACTGGATCGAGTGGTCCCTCCAGATCGCCCTGGCGGCCCTCGGCGTCGCCGCCCTCCAACGCGCTCAAGCGCGTCGCGCCCCGCCGCACGGTGCGGCGCGTCAGTCGTCCGTGTCGGCGTCGGCGGGCATGCTCTCCAGCGCCCGCCGCAGCGCCGCGGCCTCGGAAGCGTCGAGCCGGCCGGCGAAGCGCAGCAGGGCGCTCGTGCGGTCGGCGGACGAGTCCAGCGCCTGTTCCATGAGGCCGGCCGAGTAGTCGTCGGCGGTGCGCGCCGCGCCGTAGTGGAAGGACCGGCCCTGCTTGGCGCGCTCCAGCCAGCCCTTGGCGCGCAGGCGCTCGGTCACCGTCATGACCGTGGTGTACGCCAGCTGCCGTTGCTCGCCGTTGAGGGCATCGACGATCCCCTGGATGTTGAGCGGCTCATTGCTCGCCCACACGATCCGCATGATGTCGGCTTCCAGTTCGCCGAATGGCCGCATGGCTCGCGCTCCCGCCTCTCCGTGCGCCGATCGCCGACACGCTCCGTCGCTCCCGATCACAGCGATCGGCCACCGAGCCTCGCGACCCGTCTTCTACCTCACGTAGAAATCCTATCCTCGATCGCACCTTCCTCCGCCCGGAGGCGCGGAACGGAGAGACGTACGAGAGGTTCCCGACACGGGGAGCCGCAGTCGTAGTTCATAGCCCCCCTCGGCTGTGGGGCCGGAGTTCACCGTGCCGCCGAGGAACTCGGCGCGCTCGCGCAGGCCGACCAGGCCGTAGGAGGCGTTGGGCAGCGGCGGGGCGGAGCGAGTGGGTGCGGTGTTGGTGACGGTGGCGTGCAGGGTGCCGCCCTCGTGGTGGATGCGGACCGTCGCGGTGGCGCCCGGGGCGTGCTTACGTACGTTGACCAGCGCTTCCTGGACGGTGCGGTACACGGCTCGCTGAACGGCAGGCGGCAAGTCATCGGGCACGTCCGTGTGCAGTTCGGCCTCGACGCCGCTGCCGCTCACCAGGTGCTGGAGGTCGGCGAGGGAGGGCTGCGGGGTCAGCTCGGTCGGCCGGCTGCCGGAGGCGCGCAACACGCCGACCATGTACCGCAGTTCGTCCAGGGTCTGCACACTGAGCCGCCGGATCGTGGCCGCCGCCTCCTTCACCGCCGGGTCGCGGCTGCCGACCTGGAGCGCCCCGGCCCGTACGGTGATGAGACCGACCTGGTGGGAGACCACGTCGTGCATCTCCCCGGCGAGCTGCGCGCGTTCCTTCGCGAGCACGGTCCGGGAGAGCAGCAGCCGCTCGTGGTCACGGGCCTCGGAGACCTCGGCGATCCGTGCCGACAGGTCGCGCCGAGCCTGGACCAGCCGGCCGAGGAGGGCCGCGGCGGTGACTGCTGCCAGTGCGTGCCCTGCGGCAGTGAGGCCGGCAGCGCTCCAGAGGTCGGCCCGCCGCGGTGACGGCCACGGCGCGATGCCACCCGCCACGACAGCCAGAGCGCCGAGCGACAGCAGCACATGTCGGCGAGTGGACGAGGCAAGGCTGTACAGAGCGACGAGCGCGGCGAACAGCGCATCGGCCACCAGGACCGCGGGGAGCGCGAGAAGCAAGGTCGGCAGCGGCAGGCGATGGCGGAGGACGAGGGCGAAGGCGGCGATCGAAGCGCAGACATTGCCCAGCCACTCATCGGCATCGAAATGCACCCAGGCGTCGAGGAGTGCGAGCCCGATGAGGACGACGTTCAGCAGCGCGGCGGGCAGCGGGCGCAGCGTCACCCGACCCTCGGTGTTCTGCCCGGGCCCGCGGAGGACTGCGTGCTCGGCGGGCTGCGCGGTGACGGCCGGCACGGCACACACCTCAGTCGCGGATTCCGGTGACCGGGCTGGTGTCCGGTGCTACGTGCAGGGGTTCAGGGGTATCGGCGAGGCTGCGGTTGTTGCCGGGCTCTCCGCTCGCCCGCACCGCTCGCATAATGTCCGATTTCTGCTGTCCGGATGACTGCAACGTGTCCTACCTGCCTCTTCTTCTCCGCCCTCGCGGCGATGGACTGCCGTCGCGCCGCCAGGCCCCGTATGCGACAGCGTGAGTTTCTACGTCATGTAGTAGTTTAAGCGCGTGGCACGTCGGCCGACGCGCCGCGGCGGCCCTGAATTACGCGCCGCCTCACACACACGCCTCTCCGCGCTCACCCGCATCCCGCGGATGCCGTTCTGCAACCCGGCACCACGATCGGCTCGCCCGATACGCGGCGGCCGGCAGCGAGCCGGCCACGGCTCGGCACTGCAAGCGCCCTGAGACAGCCCACCTGGCCACTCACCTCAAGGAGCTCACGTGGTGGGAAAACCCGTTAAAACAGCAACAGTTCAGCTGGACGCCCCCTCGCCCGGAGTCGCCCGTGCGGAGCGGAGTGCTCCGGCGATTGATGTCGAAGATGCCTTAGCCGAGGTCTTGGCAGGCGTCGTACGCATCGACCGAGTGTCGGTCGACAGCCACTTCTTCGACGATCTGGGCGCCGACTCCCTGGTGATGGCTCAGTTCTGCGCCCGCGTCAGGAAGCAGAATCATCTTCCGTCGGTCTCGATGAAGGACATCTACCGGTACCCGACCATCCGCAGTTTGGCGACGGCCCTCGGGGGGCCGTCGGACACCGCGGACGCCGCGACCGTACCGGCCGAGTCACCCCTGGTGACGGCCGATGTTCTGACTCCGGCCCCCCGCAGCACGCCGCAGTACGTTCTGTGCGGCGCACTGCAACTTCTCGCCTTCCTCGGATACGCCTACCTCACGGCTCTCGTTCTGTCGTTCGGCTATGACTGGATCTCCGCCGGAACGGGCCTGCTGGACAGTTACCTCAGGGCGGTGCTGTTCGGCGGAGCCGTCTTCCTCGGCGTGTGCACACTGCCGATCCTTGCCAAGTGGGCACTGATAGGCCGCTGGAAGCCCCAGCAGATTCGCATCTGGAGCCTCGCGTACTTCCGTTTTTGGCTGGTCAAGATACTGATCCAGATCAATCCGCTGGTGCTGTTCGCCGGTTCGCCACTGTTCGTGCTCTACCTCAAGGCGCTCGGCGCGCACATCGGGCGCGGTGTGGCGATCTTCTCCAAGCATGTGCCTGTGTGCACCGACCTGCTGGCCATCGGTGACAACACAGTGATCCGCAAGGATGCCTACCTCGGCTGCTACCGGGCCGAGGCCGGATGGATCCGCACCGGCCCGGTCACCGTCGGGACGGACGTGCACATCAGCGAGTCGACCGTCCTCGACATCGATTCCTCCCTCGGCGACGGAGCCCAGCTCGGACATGCCTCGTCGCTGCACTCCGGGCAGCGGGTTCCCGCCGGTGAGCGGTGGCACGGCACCCCCGCGCAACGGACCGAGGTGGATTACCGGACGACGATCGCGGCCACCGGCTGCACCGCCTTCACCAAGGTCACGTACAGCCTCGCGCAGTTGCTGACCGCGGTGGCCGTGTACGTGCCACTGGCGATCGGCGGGGCGAGCCTGCTGCTCAAGGAAATCCCGCAGTTCAGCGCACTGACGATCACGAGGCCCAGCTCCATGGCGAGCTGGGAGTTCTACCGCGAGGCTCTGATCGTGTCCTTCGTGCTCTTCTTCGGCTCGCTGATCGTCGGCCTCCTCCTCGTCACCACCGTGCCCCGGCTGCTCCATCTCGCCATCAAGCCGGACCATGCCTATCCGCTGTACGGCTTCCGGTACTCGCTGCTTCGCACGATCACACGCCTGACCAACAACAAGTTCCTCCTGCGGCTCGCGGGCGACAGCTCTCTTGTCGTCCACTACCTGCGCGGCCTCGGGTACGACCTGTCCCGCGTCGAGCAGACGGGCTCCAACTTCGGTACGGAGCTCAAACACGAGGACCCGTTCCTGACCACTGTCGGCACCGGAACGATGGTCGCCGACGGGTTGTCGGTCATGAACACCGAGTACACCGCAACGTCCTTCCGCGTCAGGCGGGTGACGATCGGCCCCCACAACTTCCTCGGGAACCAGGTCGCCTACCCTCCGGAGGGAAAGACGGGCAACAACTGCCTGCTCGCGACCAAGGTCATGGTCCCCATCGACGGGCCCGTACGGGAGGGCATCGGCCTCCTCGGCTCGCCCAGCTTCGAGATTCCGCGGACGGTCGAGCGCGATGCCTCCTTCGACCACCTCAAGGCCGAGGAAGAACTGCGTCGCCATCTCCACGCGAAGAACAAGCACAACGCCGTGACCCTGCTGTCGTTCCTGCTCGCACGCTGGATCTACACCTTCGGCCTTCTTCTGCTGGTGTGGGGAGCGGCGAGCTTCTACGCCTCGTCGGGTGCGGTGGCAATCGCTCTGGCCACGATGCTCACCCTCGCCTTCAGCGCTGTGTACACCGGGCTCATGGAGCGAATAAGCAATAAGTTCCGGCAGCAGAAGGCACTCTTCTGCTCGATCTACGACCGCTCCTTCTGGCGTCACGAACGCTTCTGGAAGCACCAGGCGATCGATATGCGGCTGCTGAACGGCACCCCGTTCAAGAGCCTGTGGTGGCGGCTGCTGGGCGTCCACCTCGGGCGGCGGCTCTTCGACGACGGCTGCAAGATGCCGGAGCGGACGCTCGTCACGATCGGCGACGACTGCACGCTCAACGTGGGAACCGTCATCCAGTGCCACTCGCAGGAGGACGGCAGTTTCAAGTCCGACCACACCTCGCTCGGCGCCGGCTGCACGCTCGGGGTCAACACCCTGGTCCACTACGGCGTCACAATCGGCGATGACGTCGTACTCGGCCCCGATTCCTTCCTGATGAAGGGCGAGGAAGTCCCCGCGCACGCACGCTGGGCAGGGAATCCCGCCAAGGAGATCACCGTCCGCGCGTCCCGGTGATACCAGGCGGCGCCTCGGTGGTCTCCCCTCCCACCGAGGCGCCGCTCACTGATCACGGCAGCCCCGGCGTCCCGGCCCGGTGTGCACACCCGCGCAATCGCACGCGCCTTCAAGGCCGGGACGGGAGGGCGCCGTTACTGTGCCCCGAGCGCGGTGAGCGCCGCGTCCATGGCGAAGACGCCGCCGAGGCCGAGGACCGCGAGGACCGTCGTATAGCTCGTGCGTGCCTTGATGGCGTCCAGGACCGACAGGTTGAAGTACTCCTTGAACATCCAGAAGCCCGGGTCGTTGACGTGGGAGAAGGCGATGGAGCCGCAGGACACCGCCAGGACCATCAGCTCCGGCTGGATGCCGCTGCCGGCGACGAGCGGGGCCGCGATGCCCGCCGCGGTGGTCACCGCGACCGTCGCCGAACCGAGCGCGATGCGCAGGATGGCGGCGATCAGCCAGGCCAGGAGGATCGGCGAGATGCTCCAGCCGTGCGTGAGCTCCTTGATGTAGTCGGCGATGCCGCCTTCGACCAGTACGTTCTTGAAGGCACCGCCGGCGCCGATGACCAGCAGGATCATCGCCATGGCCTTGGCCGCGTCACCGCAGGAGGCCGCCACGTCCCCCAGCGAGCGGCCGATGCGGGGCCCGAACGCCCAGGCCGCCAGGACCAGGGTGAGCAGCAGGGCGACCGGGGCCGAGCCGAGGAAGGCGATCAGCGGCATTCCGGCGTGGTGTTCGCCGACCACCATCTCGGCCACCGATGCACCGGCGATGAGCACCACCGGGAAGAGCGCGACCGACAGGGACCAGCCCATGCCGGGCATCTCCTCGTCGGTGAACCGGCGGTCGCTGACGAGTCCGGTGGGGATGGACGGGTTCATCCGGCGGACGAAGGCCAGCCGGGGCCACACCAGCGCGATGAGCGCACCGGCCGGAACCGCGATGAACAGGCCGAGGAAGAGGGTCTTGCCGATGGAGGCGTCGAACATGGCCGCGACGGCGGTCGGGCCGGGGTGCGGCGGCAGGAAGCTGTGCATCGTGGACAGCGCGATCGACATCGGCAGGCCGATCCACAGCAGGTTCTTGCCGGTCACCCGGACCAGGGTGAACGCCACCGGAACGATGATCACGAAGGCCACTTCGTAGAACATGGTGACGCCGATGAGCATGGCCGTGACCACCATGGCGACCTGGACCCAACGGTCGCCGAACCGGTCGGCCATCGTCGTCGCGATCCGCTGGGCCGCGCCGGAGTCGCCCATCACCCGGCCGACCATCGCGCCGAGCCCGATGACGAGCATGGTGTCGCCTATCTGGCCGCCGACGCCTTCAGCGAGTACGTCGGGGATCTTCTCCAGGTCTATTCCCCGGATGACTGCCACGGCCACCGCGACCAGCAGCAGGGCGATGAACCCGTTGAGCTTGAGCCGGGTCATCAGGAAGAGCAGCGCCACCACACTGAGCGCCACGACGAGCAGGGGCATATCACTTCTCCCTTGAAGTGATGCCGGGGTGCGGACCGCCGGAGCCGGTGTCCCGGCGGCCCGGCATCCCGGGTGGTGAGTGGAGGGGGGGGCGGTGCGCGTGCGGCGCGTCAGCGGACGAGCGCCGGCCGCTTCGGGTCGAACTTCCAGCCGGGCAGGAGGTACTGCATGCCCGCGGCGTCGTCGCGGCCACCGAGACCGAGGCTGAAGTAGAGTTCCTCGGCCGCCTCGACGCGTTCCATGTCGAGGTCGAAGCCGAGGCCGGGGCGGTCGGGCAGCGCGATGGCACCGTCGCGGATGGCGAGCGGCTCGTGGGTCAGGTGCTGTCCGTCCTGCCAGATCCAGTGCGTGTCGATCGCCGTGATGTTCCCGGGCGCGGCGGCGGCGACGTGGGTGAACATCGCCAGCGACACATCGAAGTGGTTGTTGGAGTGCGAACCCCAGGTCAGTCCCCATGCGTCGCAGAGCTGGGCCACCCGCACCGAGCCGTTCATGGTCCAGAAGTGCGGGTCGGCGAGCGGGATGTCGACGGCGTCGCACTTCACCGCGTGCCCGAGCTGCCGCCAGTCCGTCGCGATCATGTTGGTCGCGGTGGGCAGGCCGGTGGCGCGGCGGAACTCCGCCATCGTCTCGCGTCCGGAGTAGCCGCCCTCGCCGCCGCAGGGGTCCTCGGCGTACGCCAGGACGTCGCGCAGCCCGCGTCCGATCTCGATGGCGTCCCGCAGCAGCCAGGCGCCGTTGGGGTCGAGGGTGATGCGTGCCTCGGGGAAGCGCTCGGCCAGGGCGGTGACGGCGGCGGCCTCGGAGGGCCCGTCCAGCACACCGCCCTTGAGCTTGAAGTCCTGGAATCCGTACCGTTCCTGGGCCGCCTCGGCGAGCCGGACGACGGCCTCGGGGGTGAGCGCCTCCTCGTCGCGCAGCCGCAGCCAGTCGTCCTTGGCGTCCGAGCCGTCCCGGTACGGGAGGTCGGTGCGCCCGCGGTCGCCCACGTAGAACAGGTAGCCGAGGACGGGCACGCTGGTGCGCTGTACGCCTTCGCCGAGCAGTGCGGCGGTCGGCACACCGAGGTGCCGGCCGAGCAGGTCGAGCAGCGCCGACTCGACGGCGGTCACCGCGTGCACGGTGACGCGCAGGTCGAAGGTCTGGGCGCCGCGGCCGCCCGCGTCGCGGTCGCCGAAGCGTTCGCGTATCGCCCGCAGTACGGCGTGCGGGTCCCCGACGGACCGGCCGACGATCAGGTCGCGCGCCTCTTCCAGGGTGGTGCGGATGGCCTCTCCGCCGGGCACCTCGCCGACGCCGGTACGGCCCTCGGAGTCGGTGAGCAGCACCAGGTTGCGGGTGAAATAGGGGGCGTGTGCGCCGCTGAGGTTCAGCAGCATGCTGTCCTGGCCGGCGACCGGGACGACGCGCATCGCGGAGACGACGGGGGTGCCGGCAGGGGGTGTGGTGGTGGTCATCAAGCGGTGCCTTTCATGAGCGGAGTGCGGCGGGCGGACCCGGCGGCGGGCAGGACCCAGGCCGGGGGCGGTGCCGGGGACGCGCGGTGGGCATCGGCGGTGACTCAGCCGCCGAGCCCCTGGATCAGCTCGGTGAGCTGCGCCATTTCTTCCGGCTCCAGGTCGGTCAGCGGCGGCCGGACGGGGCCTGCCGGGTGGCCGGTGAGCTGCATGCCGGCCTTGACGATGCTCACCGCGTAGCCCGGCCTGCGGTCGCGGATCCGGGTGTACGGCAGGACGAAGTCGTCGAGCATGCGCAGTACGTCGGCGCGGCGGCGCGCGCGGACCGCGGTGTAGAAGTCGAGCGCGAACTCGGGCGCGAAGTTGAAGAGGGCCGAGGAGTAGGTGGTGACGCCGAGTTCGAGGAGGGGCAGGGCATAGGTTTCGGCCGTCGGCAGGCCGCCGATGTAGGTCAGACGGTCGCCCATGCGGGCGTAGAGGCGGGTGAGAGTGTCGATGTCACCGACACCGTCCTTGTAACCGATCAGGTTCGGGCAGCGCTCGGCGAGGCGGGCGACGGTGTCCGGGGCGTAGACGGCGTTGGACCGGCTGTACACGATGACACCGAGGCCGGTGGCCCGGCAGACCGCCTCGACGTGGGCGGCGAGGCCGTCCTGCGATGCCTCGGTGAGGTACGGCGGGAAGAGCAGCACGCCGTCGGCGCCGGCACGCTCGGCCGCCTCGGCGAACTCGACCGCGGCCGCCGTGCCGTATCCGGCGGGGGCGACGATCGGCGTCCCCTCGGGCGCGCTGTCGACGGCGGCGGTGACGACGCGTTCCACCTCTGCCGGGGTGAGCGAGAAGAACTCACCGGTGCCGCCGGCCGCGAAGAGCCCCGCCACGTCGTACTTTCCGAGCCGGGCGATGTTCGTTCGGTACGCGTCCTCGTCGAACGAGAGGTCCTCGGCCCGGAAGTGTGTCACCGGGAAGGACAGCAGGCCGGAACCGAGGCGGCGGCCCAGTTCTGCAGGGGTGTGGTCGGTCATGGCAGGAGGCTCCTGGGTTGCGCGGAGACGTGCGGCTCATGCGGCTTCCCGGTTCTGGGCGTGGCCTGCCCACGACTTCCGGAACTTCCGGGCGGGCGGGGGGCGATGGCCGGTGCCCCGGACGGAAGCCGCTTCGAGTGCTGGCCGGAACGTTAAGAGCCTGTTGCGATGCGGGTCCAACACCATTTCGGCATGCTGTGATACCTGGGGCGCATCATTCGGAGCGCCTGCGCGGACGGTGTGTCAGAGGTGTGTCACACGTCGGGCGCCGAGGGGCCGGGCGCTCCGCTCACACTGGCGCTGCGCTCACACCGGGCACTGCGCTCTCACCGGGCACTGCGCTCATACTGGGCGCTTCCGCTCACAGATGCCGGAGCAGTGCGTGCAAGGCCGGGTTGTCATTGGCCTTGCGCCATACGAGGTGCAGCTCGACGGGCGTGGGGTCGGGCAGATCGAGGGGCCGGAAGGTGATGCCCGGGAAACGCATCTGGGCGGCTGCCTCGGGCACGAAGGCGATGCCCCAGCCCGCGTTGACCATCGCCAGAAGGCTGTGGATCTGGCTGAGGTACTGGGTGAACCGTGGGGTGACCCCGGCGGCCCGGAAGATGCTGACCAGCAGTTCGTGGAAGTAGCGGGCCTCCACCGGGGAGTACATGAGGACGTCCTGCCCGTCGGACTCGCTGATGCGCAGCGGGCCGTCGTCCGCACCGAGCGGATGGTCGCGGGGCACGGCGGCCAGCAGGGCTTCGCGGATGGCGGGGCGGGTCGCCAGGTCGGGGCCGGTACCGGCGGGGCGGATCATGCCGAGGTCGAGCGAGCCCTCGGTGATCGCTTCGAGCTGGTCGCGGGTCACCTTCTCCCGCAGCACTATCTCCGTGCCGGGCATGGTGGAGCGCGCGACGTCGAGCAGTGTGCCGAGCGCGGAGTAGGCACTGGCCGCGGTGAAGCCGATGGCGATCGCCCCGGCCTGCCCGGCGGAGACCTGCTTGGCGGAGAGAGTGGCCGCTTCCGCCTGGCGCAGGATGTTGCGGGCTTCGTTGAGGAAGGCCCGGCCGGCGGGGGTGAGGCGTACGGTGCGATTGGTGCGGTCCAGCAGTTGCACGCCCAGTTCGTGCTCCAACAGCTGTATCTGGCGGCTCAGCGGAGGCTGGGTCATACGGAGGCGTTCGGCGGCTCTGGTGAAGTGCAGCTCCTCGGCCACCGCAACGAAGCTCACCAACTGCACGAGTGTGAACACCGATACCCTCCAGGTATTGAATCATCCAAAAGCAGAGTTGGACGTGGATCAATCGCCGACCTTAGCGTCAGGGAAAACCACGGCGAGCCGCCCCTCCCCGCCGACGCCCGGCCGGGAGGGCGCTGACCGCGCCTCTGGGGCCGGCGGCGGCCACCGCGGCGGGCCGCATCCGCATCCACCCACGACCCCAGGGACACGAAGTGGTGACCATGACGCATACAGCCACCTCCGCAGCCGGCCGTCACGGCGAGGCGACGCTCGACACCATCGCCTGGATCAAACTCTCCTCGGTCACCTTGCCGCTGGCCACTCCCATCAGCGACGCCAAGGTGCTGACCGGGCGGCAGAAGCCGATGACCGAAGTGGCCTTCCTGTTCGTGGAGATCGAGACCGAGCAGGGGCACCGGGGCATCGGCTTCAGCTACTCCAAGCGCGCCGGCGGCCCGGCCCAGTACGCGCACGCCAAGGAGATCGCCGACGAGTTGATCGGCGAGGACCCGAGCGACATCGGCAAGCTGTGGACCAAGCTCGTGTGGGCCGGGGCCTCGGTGGGCCGCAGCGGTGTCGCCACGCAGGCCATCGCCGCCGTCGACGTCGCGCTGTGGGACCTGAAGGCCAAGCGCGCCGGACTTCCGCTGGCCAAGCTGCTGGGCGCGCACCGCGACTCGGTACGTTGTTACAACACCTCCGGCGGCTTCCTGCACACCCCCACCGAGCAGGTCCTCGACAACGCCACCGCGTCCTTGGCCAGCGGTATCGGCGGCATCAAGATCAAGGTCGGGCATCCGGACGGCAAGCAGGACCTGCGCCGCCTGAGCGCCGTACGCGAGCACATCGGGGACGACGTGCCGCTGATGGTCGACGCCAACCAGCAGTGGGACCGCCCCACCGCCCAGCGCATGGGGCGCGCCATGGAGGACTTCGGTCTCGTCTGGATCGAGGAGCCGCTGGACGCGTACGACACGCAGGGCCATGCCGCACTCGCGGCCTCGCTGGACACTCCGGTCGCCACCGGCGAGATGCTGGCCAGTGTCGCGGAACACTACGAGCTGATCCGCCTGCATGCCACCGACGTCATCCAGCCCGACGCCCCGCGCATCGGCGGCATCACCCAGTTCCTCAAGCTCGCCGCGCTCGCCGAGCACCACCACCTCCAGCTGGCACCGCATTTCGCCATGGAGATCCACCTCCACCTCGCCGCCGCCTATCCCATCGAGCCGTGGGTGGAGCACTTCGACTGGCTGGAGCCGCTGTTCAACGAGCGCCTCACGATCAGCGACGGACGGATGCACGTGCCCGCGCGCCCCGGTCTGGGCATCACACTCAGCGAGCAGGCCCGCGCCTGGACGCAGGCCACCCACGAGGCGGGCAAGCGCGCCTGATGCTTCCGCACCACTGACCCTGATGCTTCCGCAGCACTGACTTGGCGGCCGGCGCGGGCCACGCTGTTCCGGACAGCGGGGCCCGCGCCGTCGTCATGCACGGAGGCGGTCCCGGCCCGCCCACGGCTGCCGATGACGCTCACCCGGCATCAATGCTCATCGGGTATCGATAGATGCCAAAACGGTGTTGGACCGGTATGACTCGAGGCTCGTAGCGTCGGTACCGGCACATCGCTCGCGACCCGGTCGCGGTTCTCACCACCTCACAGCGGAGTTCACGCATGACGTCCTTCAGCCCGTCCCTGAGTCCGTCCTTCAGCCCGTCGGAGCTCGGCCGGCGCATCGGCTCGGGTCTGCTGTCCTTCCCCGTCACCCACTTCGCGGCCGACGACCTCTCCTTCGACGAGGACGCCTACCGCGCCAACATCGAGCGCCTGGCGAAGTACGAGGTCGGCGGCCTCTTCGCGGCAGGCGGCACCGGTGAGTTCTTCTCCCTTACCGCCGCGGAGACCGAGCAGGTGGTGACCGCGGCGGTACAGGCGGCCCCCGAGGGCACGCCCATCCTTGCTCCGGCCGGGTACGGCACCCGTACGGCCATCGAGTACGCCAAGGCCGCCGAGCGCGCCGGGGCCGACGGCATCCTGCTCTTCCCGCCCTACCTGACCGAGGCCGGGCAGGACGGGCTCGCCCAGCACGTGGCGGCCGTGTGCCGCGAGACCTCCCTCGGTGTCATCGTCTATGGCCGCGCCAACGCCACCTACACCGCGGACACCCTCGCCCGCCTCGCCGACGCGTGCCCCAACCTCATCGGTTACAAGGACGGCACGGGCGACATCGACGCCATGACCCGCATCTACACCCGGCTCGGCGACCGCATCACCTACGTCGGCGGCCTGCCCACCGCGGAGACCTACGCCCTGCCCTACCTCGAACTCGGCGTTACCACCTACTCCTCCGCCATCTTCAACTTCCTCCCCGACTTCGCCCTGCGGTTCTACGACGCCGTTCGCGCGCGCCAACACAACACCGTGCGCACCCTGCTCAACGACTTCGTCCTCCCCTACACCGAGATCCGCAACCGGCAGCCCGGTTACGCGGTCAGCATCGTCAAGGCCGGCATGACCGCCACCGGCCACACCGCCGGCCCCGTACGGCCCCCGCTGACCGACCTGACGAAGGACGAACTCGCCGAACTCACCGAGCTGATCGGCAAACTGCCGACTGCCACGGCCTGACGCGCCGGCGCCGACCGTAATCCGGACCCCGGCAGTCGTTGACGCGGCAAGGGCCTGGCTCCGCTGGAGCCAGGCCCTTGCTTCATCTCTTGGGGTGCAGCGTCCCTCAGTCGGAAACGCGGGTCTCGTCGCCGGCGATGACGGAGCCGTCATCGACGCTGACGAAGGTGAACTTCTTCCCGGACGGGTCCACGTAAATGCGGTAGTGGGTGTCTCCCCCGGCGTCGTGGTAAGTCGCGGTGCCGGTGCAGTCCTTGTTCAGCTTGTAGGTGCCGGTGCCGGAGAATTCCTCTCCGATCTCGCCGTTGTCGCTCGACGTGCTGACCGTCTTGATGCGGCCGCGGCCGTCGTACCACTCGGCACCCGCACTGGCTACCGGCTTGCTGTGCTCACCCGACACCTTGTGGCCCGAGTAGTGGTAGATGTAGTGCCCGTCCAGCGTCGCCTTGCTGCAGCCGTGCGACGACGTCTGGACCGTCCCCTCAGTGGTGGACGCGCCGGCGGCTCCGGTGAGGGCCAGTGTGCCCGTCAGGCTGAGAAACCCGGCGGTCGCCACCGCCGCCATACGTCGACGCGTGCAGCGGCCGGAACGGAAAACCCGCATTTCTTCCCTCTCTCTGTGCACGATGCCCCGACTGCCTTCAGCAGCCGACGAAAGGCACGTGCTTCACACAACGCCTCGATGTTCGCAGGAGAGTTGATAGTCATACAGGGGAGAAATTCGTCAGCGTGCGGGAGAGGGAAACGCGCTCCCGACCGATTCGAATTCGGGCAGCACGAATGCCTCCTTTCCGTGTTGAGTGGAAAGGAGGTCGATTGGGCAGTTCCCGCGCGGAGGTGCTGTACTTCGGCCGCGTGGTGAGGAGTTCGGTTTCTTTTCGGTGGCCGTAAAGGGTTTTTGCCGGGCCTTCGGGCGTGTATGCGAAAGCTGCCGAGGTACACCCGAACGAGTGAGCATGTTTCTGGTCATGGTCACGTCCGGTCTCCCCGTGCCCGGCCGAAGTACAGGCTGCGTGTGTACTCGTTGAGCTGTCCGCCTGGCGTGGAGTTGTAGGACATGGTGGCGCTGACCCGCGGCGTCCCGCCCTGGACAGGGGTGACGCGATGCAGGGAGACACTGCCGGAGTGCAGGACGAGCATGCCGGGGACGGTGGGCAGCTCATGGATCTCAGGGCGCCGCTCACCCGCCGCGATGGCGCGCAGAACTGCCGGGTCCTGTTCGGCTCCCGTGCGGGAGCGGGGCACATATTCGAGCACGCCGCCGTTCTCCGGCGCCACGATGTGCACAACGATCGTGTACTGCGACACATCGAAGTGCCAGTCCTGCTCATCACCCTCATGATGCACATGAACCGTCATGGCTCCCAGCGGATCCGCGGAGCGATACACCGGACCGTCCACAACCCGACGGACGAAATCCAGCAGCGGCTCGCTCCGGTACAGCGTCTTCAGCGGTGAGGACGCGTCGATGCGGTCATAGGCCAGAGTCGTCTTGGTGTGCTCACGGCCCACGTGCTGGTCCGCCGGGCCACCGGACGTGCCAGAGCCAGTGCCCGTGCCAGTGCCGAGGAATACGTCATTCCTGCCACTGAACCGGAAACCGAGTTCGGCGGCATCGCTGAGAGACCGCTCCGCCACCTCACGGACGGCCTCGGGCCGGAGGAGATCCTCCAGCACCACCAGACTCGTGTCATTGAACGACGCCCGAGCCTCGTCGACCAGCGCCCGGCCGGCAGGATCATCCAGCTCACCAATGGGGTACTTCTCCGAATTCAGCAAGGATGCCGGCCCCATAGCGTCTCGCTGCATCACCGTCTCCTTCACTCGCCGGGCCCCGGCCCGGTATGCGGTCGGCCGCCTTGGGTGCCCCGTGGTCGGAAGGCGCAGCAGCGCGTCACGTCCAATGTGGGCCACTCACGCCCGCCGCGCCATGAGTGACAGGCGGTTGCCGTTGCCCTGTCGGCCGGAGTGGCTGGTCTCCGGTCGTTGGGTTCGTGCCGGCCGGTGGTGCCCGGTTAGCATCCCGGCACCGACGCACCTGGGCGTGTGACGGCATGCGGATGGGCAGGGGGCGGGAACGGGTGGGCAGCGTTGCGATCGTCATTCCCTACTTCAACCCCGTGGGGTACCGATCGCATCGGCTGAAGCTGGAACGGAGCCTGGAGGGATTCGCACGGGCGGGCGCGGCCGGTGATGTGTTCGTGGCGGGCGCGGGGAAAGACCGGCCGCAGGGATGTGCCATTGCGTTCTGGGACGACGACGCCCCTTTCATGTGGCACAAAGAGCGCCTGGTGAATCTGGCGGCCGGCCGGCTGCCGTCCAGGTACACACACATCGTCTGGGTGGACAGCGATGTGGTGGTGGGTGCGCAGTGGATCACGGCGATGGCCGAGGCGTTCCGTACGGCCAAGGTGGTGCAGGGTTTCAGGAACGCGTACTACCGGACGGAGGAGGGCCGCCCTTCCCGGGTCAGGGTCAGCGCCCTCCGCCCTGGAGCCGATGGCACCACCGGGCTGGTCTGGGGCGCCTGTCGGTCCCTCTTCTCGGAGGGGCCCGGACTCTTCGAACTGGCGCTTGTGGGCAGTGGTGATGCGGTCTTCGCGTGCGGAGTTCTCCAGGGGAAGTCGTCACCCTCGGCGCCGTGGTGCGGTCAGCTCCGGCCCGCGCTCGGGCGTTCCTGGTCGGCGAAGCTGCTGACGGCGCTCGGCCGATGGGAGACGCGACTGCAGTCCTGGCTGCAGGGAGAGGCGCCCACTACGGCGCACGCCGACGTCGCGGTCCTGGAGCACGGCCCCCTGGACGGCAGGAAGTACGCCGAACGGCACCGGCTCCTGGCGTCGTTGGACCCGCGCGAGCACTTGGTGGCCGAGGACGGCCGGGTCCTGCAATGGACACCGGCGGGCCTGAGCGCCGTCGAACCGGGAGTGCGCGCCTATTTCCACGGTCGGCGGGAGGACGATCCCGATGCGTTCTCCTGAGCGCCGGACGGGGCCGACAGCGAGTCCTCGATCAGGCTGATCCAGCGGCGGCAGAGGGCGTCCAGTGCGTACGAGGAACGCACCTGGGACCGGGCGGCGCGGCGTTCCGCCGTGACGTGCCCCTCGCGCACCACCCGGGCGATCGACGCGGCCATGGTCACGGGGTCGTCGTGGATCCAGCGCGGACCGTAGAGCCGCTCGGCGCCCGGCCACCCGAGGAACGCCGGAATCGCACCGGACGCCATGCCTTCGGCGGGCGCCAGATGAAAGCTTTCGTGGTCGCTGGTCGACAGGACGAATCCAATGCCACGCAACCAAGAGGCCACGTCGCGCCCGAAAGGATCGAAGACGACGGAGCGGCGCAGCAGCGGATCGTCGAGGCGGTGGAAGACCTTGCGGTAGTGGTCGACTTCTTCCGCACGTTGCCAGATGTGCCCGACGTCCCAGGGCAGCCGGGATTTCACGAAGAGCGTGAAGCGCGGGTCGTGGCGCCGCAGCTCCGCCAGGACTTCGAGGGCCAGGTCGAGTCGTTTGCTCGCCGGTACGGCGCCGAGCATGCCGATGCGGTACTCCGCCCCGGGAAGTTTCGTGCGATCGAGTTGATCGACGTCGACCGTGTTGGGGAGCACGGTGATTTTCTCCAGAGGCCAGCCGGTGGTGATGCGGATCGCTTCGGCGTAGTGCGGACTGACGCAGATGACCTTGTCCACGGCGTCGATGTCGAGCCGCCCGGGCCACGGGGTATGGAGCTCGAACCTGTGGAGGCGAACGATCAGCCGCTGTCCCGGGCGTTTGTGCCGGGCGTGCCAGACCGCGTTCGCCCCGCACCATTCGCAGATGATGACATCGGCCCAGTCGGCCAGCCGGCGGGCCTGCCGTGGATCGTGATCCCAGAAGGCCGCGGAGCTCTGCGCCGGTCGTACATCGAGGTCGGAACGCGACCTGAAATGTTCGAGCAGACCAGTGAAGAACTTGAGGTCATGGCCGGTGACGCCGACACGGAGGCGCCGAGGCCGGTGCCGCACGTCCTGGCGAGCACCGTTCTGGCGAGCACCATTCCGGTCGGCACCGTTCTGGCCGGCACCATTCCGGCCGGCACCATTCCGGCCGGCACCGTTCTGGTGCGTCGACCGGTCGGACGTCGACCGGTCGGACCAGCGCAGGATCCCGGGCGACGGCCGGGGGAACGCCCGGTCGAGGTATCCGGCGAAACGAGCGACGGCGGCCGGCTCACCGGCCAGCAGGCATTTACCGACCGCCGCGGCCGCGGCCGCCTCGACAACGCCGCGCGCTTCCTCGGTCCTGACCAGCAGGAACCGTGACGCCTCGGCCAGCAGGGACAGCTCTCCGCGGAGCTTCGCACCGACACCGGCCGCCCACTCCGGCACGTCGTCGAGACAGGTCCAGAGCCGCCCGGCAAGGGGGGAAGCGGCGAGCTCCAGGGCCAGACCGCGGTGCCCGACCAGGATCAGGTCGTACGCTTCGACAGCGTCCAGCGCGATGAGCCGCCGCACGGTCGCGGCGAGACCCTCGCCAGGGGCCGGCCCGTACGCGCCCTCGGACGTCACCTCACAGCCGTTGCGGGCGAGTTCCTGTCCGATGTCGTGAAGCCAGTCGGCGGGTGAGCCTGCGAGGCCCGGGGCACGGCCGCTCCGGGCAGAGCCACCCACGGCGAGGGCACGTGGCCGCATCGAACACACCTTCCGGATCAGGGGCGACTTTTTGAGTCAGGAACGACTTGCCGGGTCAGGGGCGACGGAGCGCCGGATCCAGGATTTCCACCTCGAGTTTCCCGGCCTTGGAGAGCGTGCCGCGGAGAGTGACCTCCAGGCTTTCCGCGGGGGCCGGGCTCTCCGGAGAGGTGATGACGAACTGGCGGTCGCCGGACGGCAGCGGGTCGCCGACGAGCAGATAGCCGAGGTCCGCGTCCCGGTACAGCTCCGACGTCCCGTTGCCGGCGACCCCCAGGGCGGCAGGAGCGAGCGGGGCGGACTCCGCCGGTATCCGCGGCAGGGTGCGTACGTAGTGATATCCGGCGCGCTGGATCGCGGAGAGCTTGGCGACCTTCCGGTAGGTGGTGTCCGGGCAGTCCGCCAGGAACTTGTCGAGGATTTCCAGATCCGTGACGTTCCTGTTCACCGCGTGCGAGATGTTGGCCGGGTGCCAGCGGTAGACATAGCTGACCGTGGCGGGCTTGGTGATGGGAATTCCGGCCCGGGCGAAGCGCAGCCACAGGTCCCAGTCCTCGGCGTAGCGGCACGAGCGATATCCGCCGGCCTTCTCGTAGTCGTTCCTGTGGAACAGGCAGCCGATCCCCACGAAGTTTCCGAGCAGCAGCTGCGCCGTCTGGTCCTCGGGGGCGGGAAGGTGTTCGTGCTTCGCTTCCAGCAGGCCGCGGGCATCGGATTTCAGGATGTGCCTGCGCGGGGCGATGAGACCGGGCGTCTCCCGGTATGCGTCGCGCATGACCGCGAGGTGGTCCGGAAGGAACATGTCGTCGGCGTCCAGCTGCGCGATCAGTGCCGTCGATGCGGTGGCGATGGCGGTGCGCCTGGCCTGCCACGTACCCGAGTGGCGAGGGAGCCGCAGGACCCTGAGGGGCAGCGCCGGCTCCCAGCGACGGGCGCGTTCGTACGAGTCGTCCTCGGACGCGTCGTCGACGACGATGACTTCGTCGGGAGGCACGGTCTGGGTGACCAGGGACGCCAGTGCCTGGTCCAGGAAATCCGCTCCGTTGCGGACCGGGATGATCACGCCCAGCGTGTTGTCCCGGCCATGGGCAGCCGATGCCGTTGCCGAGGCCGGTGCCGGTGCCGGTGCAGGGACCGATGCGCGTGCTCGGTCGCTCGGGCGGTGTTCGGCGGGGTCGATGACGAACTGGTCCTGGAGCTCCGGATCCTCCTTCCGCAGCAAGTCGTCCTGCGTGGCGACGATCGGGGCGCAGCGGAAGAGGTCGCCGGCGAAGACGTCGGCGAAGTAGATGTCGATCGCCCGGTGCCGGGCCGCCCAGCGCCGCATCCCCGCCTCGTCCGGAGGCAGCTCGTCGAGCAGCCGCCGGTAGGCCCACCGGTGGTACGCCACGGCGTGCGTAGTGGTGGTGCCCTGGCCGTACTCCAGGTGGGCGCAGCCGTCGACCTTCGGCGTGCTCCTCGTCCACAGCCGCTCGGTGCGGAACCAGCCCCCGAGGAAGAACAGGTCCCAGTCCCGCTCCCGCAGCTCGCGCAGGCTCCGCCGCAGGATCCAGGGCGTCCCCGCGAGGAAGACCGCATCGTCCTCCAGGACCAGGATGTTCTCCAGGCCCTCGCGTTCGGCGGTTTCGATGACCTTCCGATGGGACAGAGCGCAGCCGATGTGGTGATTGTCGGGCGTGTCAACGGCGGGTACACGACGGACGCGATCCTCGATACCGAGGTGCTGGTGCCTCTTCTTCGCGGTCTCCCAACGCGCCTTCTGCTGATTCTGGTTGATGCAGAAGACAGCGTCGAAGAAGGTGAACGGGTTGCTGCGCTCGCGTTCGTACGAGGACAGCCAGCGCTGCACGGTTTCCCGGCCGTGCCGTGCCCGGAAGTGCTCGAGAACCGGTGCGGTGTCGAGTCCGACTTCTTCCCAGCCGATCAGGTAATTGCGAAAGGCCAGTTCGGTACCGGCCGGGTACGGGACGGAAAGCGTATCGGCGGTAAAACGGTGGGTCCAGCGCAGGAAAGGCAGACAGAGCGTCCGGTGCCCGGCCGCGCGGAATTTCTTGTGCAGATAGCCTTCTTCGCCCCCGTGGCCGCGGAACCGCGGATTGAAGCCGGGCCAGGCGTCCTTGCGGCAGCAGAACACACCGAGCCCCTGCATGCCGATCTCGAACGGGGTGGCGTCCGCGTCCTGGCCTCGCGGGTCACGTCCCCAGATTCCGTACTGGCCTCGGCGCCACACCGGGTCCAGATGCGTGGCCGCGTGGTCCGTCTGCGGGTACAGGACCGGCCCCTGCAGCAGGTCGCGGCTGTGCGGATGGCCCGCAAGGTAATCGATCAGCCTGGCCAGGGCGCCGGGGGCGAACTGGACGTGCGAGTCGGTGCACAGTACCCATTCGGTATCGGCTTCCCGGAACACCCGGTCGCGCACCCAGGTCCCCTGCACTTCATCGACCGGTACGTACCGCACGCCGGGAAGCTCGCCGGCCAGTTTTCTGAGCGCCGGGCCGGTCGGCCCGGCCGGATTGTTGTCCACCACCAGGAAAGTGATCCGCTCCAGCACCTCGGGGTGGTACAGGCGTACTGAATGGAGAGTGAAATAGACGCCATCGTAGTCGTCGTAGGCGGCCATGCCGAGGGTCAGCAGGGGGCCGTCCGGAGAACCGGACTGTGACATGGGCTGTGACTCCAGATCCGAGCTGTACGAGGGGCCGGGCAGGAACGGCGCGAGCCGCTGGGCGCGGAGCTCGTCAGGTCAGGTGCCCCCGAAGGGCGAACCGGCCGTCCAGCAGCCGGCGCGACGGACAGTCGATGGGCCGGTCCTCGTACCAGCTGCCGGCCGGAAAGAAGACGATGCTGTCGTGGTCGGCCGCGATGTCACGGAAGCTGGGCGCACACGCGGGCTCGCCGTCCCACAGCGTGGTATCGAAGATCCGCAGCTGCCCGCCGGTGAAGGCGCGGGGCCGGCGGTGCAGGTAGTACACGAAGTGCAGCGAGCCCGCTTCCGCCGTGCGGGGACCGAACCGGTCCCCGTGGTGGTCGCCGTGGTTGTGCATGCAGAGCTCGTAGGAGACCGTCGGCTCCCCGTCCGACGGCTCGATGCCGATCATTTCGCGGACGACAGGTGCCATCCCCGTCACGGCCTCGATGAACTCGGGGACCGGCACCTCGTCGCCGGGCACCTGCCACATCGGTGCCAGTTTGGCCCCGGCACCCGAGCTGCTGATCTCCATGGCCAGGCGGTTCGCCCGGGCCACGCACACATGGTTGAAGAGGGAATCGGCAGCGGCCGACCCCAGAAAGTCATCGAACCGGCAGACGGGGGTGGCCATGGTCGGCCGTGCCACCGTCCGGGGGGCCACGGACGGTGCGGCCGTCGACTGCGTCACGATACTGCTCCCACTGCGTACACCGTCGTCACAGCTCGCCACGGAAGCCCGGCAGGTCCGGCAGCTCTACGGGAGGGAGCGGGGGAAGATCGATGGACACCGAGACGCAGTCGTCGTCCGCGGCGCGGGCATCGTTCGTGGCGGACGGCACGGTCGGCGCGGTGGTGTCGCCGCTGCTGCGCTGTTGCGCGGCGGCCTCCTCACCGACCGGTGTGACGACGGCGGTCGTCTCCTCACCGGTGACTGCGTGCGCGGGCGTACCGGCCAGGGCCCCGATGGCGGCGACAGTGCTCGTTGCGAGCGTGCCTGCCCGTACGAGCGCCGCAACCCGGCGGTGACGCGACAGAGAAGAATCCATGGGAAGCGTCCTCGAATGCGTAGAGCGGTGGGAAAGCCACTCAAGCGACGGCAGGATGGCAGGACAACATGGCAGGGGCACGTTTCGTCATGAACCCGCCAGCGCCGAGCCATCTCCCACGCACCACGGACACCAGGCCCCTGGTCAACACCTCGGCCGTCCGGCACACTCCGGCCGTCGAACGTCCGACGTCAGATCACCCCAACCAGTGAACGCCCGCTCGTAAACCAGCGCGGGGCGAAGAGTTACCTCACATCTGTGACGCTGGACAGGCACCTGGAGGACCTTCGCGGCAGGACTCGTCTCGCGCGCCGCGCGTCCACCCGGTTACTGGATGTCCAGCACCTCCCCCACCGGCCGCCGGGGAGTGGCGGGGCCTTCAGGGCCGTAGCCGAGGCGTAGGACCATTTGTACGAATCCGGTCGCCGAGCGGGGGTCGCGGGCCAGCCAGCGCAGGTCGGGCCACTCCAGTGCATGGGAGGTGAGGGAGGTGGCCAGGTCGTTCGCGGTGGCGAGCAGGAGTACGCGTTCCAGCGCCTGTCCTGCACGGAGCCAGTCCTCGGTGCCGTCCTCGGCGGTGCTCAGCAGGGCGAGGTGCGGCGTGTTCTCGAAGGTGACCGTGCCGCGGTCGTCCACCGGCCGGCGGGCGGCGAAGTCACGTACCGGGGCGTCGCCGTACCACTTGCGCGGTCCGAAGGCGTACTCCGGGACGCCGTCGGTGGCGGTGTCGGCCTCGGCAGCTCCGATGCGGGTCCACCGGACGAGGTCCTCGACGTTGCGGGAGTCCAGCGTGTCCCGTCCCTCTGCGTCACTGACGAGCTCCAGCAGCGACTGCGCATGCCAGGGACTGGGAAAATCCAGCCGCGCGCCCTCCAGCCGAGCAGCCTCGCTCAGCGCCGCCCGCACCGTCTCGGGAATGTCCTTGACCGCGAACGGATAACGACTCGTGTGCCGCCTGCGAATCGCGGGGTACAGAGTGGCCAGGGCCGCATCGTCCGACGTGCGCTCGGTCAGGCGCACATCGGCCAGTAGCTGCGGCTCCGCGGCATCGGGCAGCAGGTGAACACGGGGTTCCAGGCCGGCGTGCTCGGCAGCGACCCGCAGATTGAACAGGGCCGCCCCGCAGCCGAGGTGCAGCCCCCGGTGCACGGGGTCACTGTGCAGCATGGCTCGCTCGGTGTCGGCGCGCAATTGCAGGGTGTGACGGTCGGCGAGGTACCGGAATCGCCACGGTTGAGCGTTGTGCATGGACGGGGCGGCAGCCGCATCGCGGACGAGAGCCGTCACGGTCTTCACGTCGGGTGGTAGCACCGGCATCGCGGGTCTCCTCGGGACGACGAGCCCGGCGGGCGCGAGCCCGCTCCCTCCGGATTCCAGGATAGTCGGGCCCCTGCCGGCGTGCCCGTATCTCCATGGGCTCGGCCCGTGGGCTGTCCGGTCCCTTGGAGGGGCTTTTCGGCCCATGTCGGTGGGGCCGGTGTCCGTACGACGCTGACGGTGACGTCCAGGGCGCGTGCGGGAGGTCTCGGTGGACAGCGGATGGCGGGATGCCTGGGTACTGCGCGAGGACGGTCTGGCCGCCCTGGTCCGGGAGCTTGCGGGCGACGGGCGGCGGGTGATCGGGCCGACCGTCCGGGACGGCGCGATCGTGCTCGCCGAGATCGACGACGCGGTACAGCTGCCGCAGGGGTGGGGCGTCGAGCTCGCAGCCGGACGGTACCGGCTGGTGCGCCGCGAGGACGCGATGGTGTTCGCGCACAGCGCGGGGCCGCAGTCCTGGAAGGCGTATCTGCACCCACAGCGGGTGCGCCGCTGGACCGCAGACCGGGATCGAGACGGTGAGTGGACCGTTCAGGGGGAAGACGAAAGCGGAGCCGACGCCGCGCCTGCGTACGCCTTCCTCGGAGTACGCCCCTGCGATCTGCGGGCGATCGGCGTGCAGGGGCGGGTGCTCGGGGGCGGGCCCGGAGCCGACACGGCGTATCGGCGACGACTGGAACGGGCGTTCATCGTCGCCGTGGAATGCACCGATCCCGGAGCCACCTGCTTCTGCACGTCCATGGGCAGCGGTCCCGCGGTGGCGGCGGAGGACCGCGGCTACGACCTGGCGATGACGGAGCTGCTGGACGAGGGCGGGCACCGCTTTCTCGTACGGGCAGGGAGTGCAGCGGGGGCGGAGATGCTGGCCCGGCTGCCGGTGGAGCCCGCGGCTCCGGCGACGGAGTCCGCCGCGCAACGTGCAGTGGCGGACGCGGCGGAGCGGATGGGCCGGTCCATGCCGCCGGTCGATCTGCACGCGCTGATGGCCGGCTCGCTGGCGGCGAAGCGCTGGGACAATGTGGCCGGCCGGTGTCTGACCTGCGGCAACTGCACCATGGTCTGCCCCACGTGCTTCTGCACCACCACCGAGGACGTCACCGACCTCACCGGCGACCACACCGAACGGTGGCAGCGCTGGGACTCCTGTTTCGACCTGGACTTCAGCCGGCTGCACGGCGGTCCCGTGCGGGCGAGCGGACGCAGCCGGTACCGGCAGTGGCTGACGCACAAACTCGGGACCTGGCACGACCAGTTCGGCGAGTCGGGGTGTGTGGGCTGCGGGCGCTGCATCGTGTGGTGTCCGGTCGGCATCGACATCACCGAGGAAGCCTGGGCGCTGGCCGAGGAAACCGGGCAGCCGGAGAGCACGGGCAGCGCGGAGCCGGGGGAACCGGTTCGGCGCGCGAGCCGGGAAGGCGGCGGGCAGCGATGAAGACCATGACGGGGCGGTTCGGGGCGCTCACCGCGGAGCAGGGCCGGAAGCTGATGGCGCTGGGACGCGAGGTGTCCTTCCCGGCAGGTTCGCGGATCTTCGAGGAGGGCCGGCAGGCGGACCGCTTCTGGATCATCCGCAGTGGCGCGATCCAGCTCGACCTGCACGTACCGGGGCGTCGGCCGGCGGTCATCGAGACCCTGGGACAGGGTGATCTGCTCGGCTGGGCGTGGCTGTTCCCGCCCCGCCGCTGGCACCTGGGAGCGGCGGCGCTGAGCCCCGTACGCGCCTGGGAGTTCGAGGCGGAAGCGGTACGCGAGCTGTGTCACGAGGACCCGGTGCTGGGTCGTGATCTGGTACTGGTCTGCGCCGAGGTGATCGGGCACCGGCTGCAGTGTGCCCGCACGCGGTTGATGGATCTGTACGGGCCCTGCGGAAGCGGTGCGTAATGGGCCCCGGCCCGGGAGCGGCCACCGCGTACGTCGCCGGGGCGCCGGCCGTTCCGGTGCCGTACCGGGTCGTCCGGCGCTGTCCGGAGACCGCGGATGCCGCGACGTTCAAGCTGGCGCCGGCCGGCGAGACGCTTTCTCCGTTCGTGCCGGGGCAGTTCGCCATGCTCTGTGCCTTCGGCGTCGGGGAGATCCCGGTGTCCGTTGCGGGGTTGCCACTCGGTGAAAGCGCACTGGTCCACACGGTACGGACAGTGGGAGCCGTCTCCGACGCGCTGTACTCGATGCGCCCCGGGGCAACCGTGGGCGTGCGCGGCCCTTTCGGGACCGGCTGGGATCTCGGCATGGCCGCGGGCAAGGATGTGCTGGTCATCGCGGGAGGCATCGGGCTCGCACCCCTGAGGCCCGTCATCCTCGACGTCCTGGGCGAGCGGGAGCGCTTCGGCCGGCTGAGCGTCCTGATCGGCGCGCGCACTCCGGCGGACCTGCTGTACAAGCTGCAGACGCAGGCGTGGGGCGCGACGGCGGACGTCGCGGTCACGGTGGACCGTCCGGCGCCGGGCTGGCGGGGCTCGGTGGGGGTGGTCACCCGGCTGCTGGACCGGGCCGTCTTCCGGCCGGCCGACACCGTCGCGTACGTCTGCGGGCCCGAGCCGATGATTCGCGCGACGGCGCGGGAGCTCGTCATGCGGGGCGTCCCTGCCCACCGCATCCGTGTCTCGCTCGAACGCAATATGCGCTGCGGGGCGGCCGAGTGCGGGCACTGCCAGCTCGGTCCCGTCCTGCTGTGCCGGGACGGGCCGGTGATCGGCTGGCACTGCGCCGAACCGCTCCTGTCTGTACCGGAATTGTGAGGTGAGACCTCGTGCCTGCCCGCAACGGACGTCCCACCTTGGCCGTCTTCAAACTGGCTTCGTGCGACGGCTGCCAGCTCACCCTGCTGGACTGCGAGGACGAGCTGCTGGAACTGGCCGGACGCATCGAGATCGTCCACTTCCTCGAAGCGTCCAGCGCCGTTGGCTCCGGACCGTACGACCTGGCGCTCGTGGAAGGCTCGGTCACAACGGCCGAGGACGAGCGGCGCGTCCACGAGATCAGGGCCGCCGCACGTCACCTGGTGACCATCGGCGCCTGCGCGACCGCCGGTGGCATCCAGGCCCTGCGGAACTTCGCGGATGTGGCCGAATACCGGGCGGCCGTGTACGCCCGCCCCGAATACATCGTCACACTCGCCACCTCCACTCCCGTGTCCGCCCATGTTCCCGTCGACTTCGAGCTGCGTGGCTGTCCCATCGACCGCGGCCAGCTGCTGGAGGTCATGACCGCGTTCCTGGTGGGCCGCAAGCCGGACATTCCCGATCACAGCGTCTGCTTCGCCTGCAAGCGCCGTGGCACGGTGTGTGTCACCGTCGCTCACGGCACTCCCTGTCTGGGGCCGGTCACCCACGCCGGCTGCGGTGCCATCTGCCCCGCGTACGGCCGTGGCTGCTACGGCTGTTTCGGCCCGTCCGCCTCCCCGAACCTGCCCGCGCTGATCCCTTTGCTGAGGCGGGACGGCATGGACGAGCCGACCATCCACCGGGCGCTGCGCACGTACAACGCCACCGCCTTCGCCGAAGTGGAGGCCCGAACGGAAGAGGAGCGGCCGTCGTGACGCACAAAGGGGCACGGGTGCTGCGGGTCGGAGCGCTCAGCCGAGTGGAGGGGGAGGGTGCCCTGCGGCTGGGAGTGCACGACGGACGGGTCACCGAGACGCAGTTGCAGATCTACGAGCCGCCGCGGTTCTTCGAGGCATTCCTGCGCGGCCGCGGGTACACCGAGCCGCCCGACATCACCTCACGGGTCTGCGGTATCTGTCCGGTGGCGTACCAGCTCAGTGCCTGCCGGGCGATCGAGGACGCGTGCGGGGTCGAAGTGACCGGCCAACTGGCCGCACTGCGGCGCCTGTTGTACTGCGGCGAGTGGATCGAGAGCCAGATCCTGCACATCCACCTCCTCCATGCCCCCGACTTCCTGGGCTGTGCCAGTGCCGTCGAGATGGCACGCACCCGGCGGGCCGATGTCGAGCGCGGCCTGCGCATCAAGCAGGCGGGCAACGCGATCCTGGAGCTGCTCGGCGGGCGGGCCATTCACCCGGTCAACGTCCGCCTCGGCGGCTTCCACCGCGTCCCCACGCGCGCCGAGCTGCGTCCCCTGCACACACTGCTGCACCGTGCCCGCGACGACGCCTGGGAGACCGTCCGCTGGGTGGCGGGCTTCGACTTCCCCGACGCCGGCGCCGACCACGCGCTCCTGGCGCTCATCGAACCGGGCCGCTACGCCATCGAATCCGGCGTACCGGCGGTCATGGCCGCACCGCACACCCACGGGCTGCCGGGCAACACCGACCGGCCCCTGCCGCTGCGCCGGTTCCCGGTGCACGCCTTCACCGGGGAAGTCACCGAACGGCAGGTGCCGTACTCCACCGCGCTGCAGGCGACGCTCGACGGCGAGCGGTACCTCACGGGATCGCTCGCCCGCTACGCCCTCAGCGGCCGGTGGCTCTCCCCTCTCGCCCAGCAGGCCGCCCGCGAGGCCGGCCTCGGCGATCCGCTGTCCGGCACGGTGTGCCGCAACCCCTTCCGCAGCATCGTCGTGCGGGCGGTGGAGGCCCTGTACGCGATCGACGAAGCGCTGCGCATCATCGACGCCTACGAGCCGCCACCGCGTCCGTACGTCGAGGTGCTCCCCCGCGCGGACACCGGTCACGGCGCGACCGAGGCCCCGCGCGGCCTGCTGTACCACCGCTACGCCCTGGACGCGGACGGCACCGTGACCGACGCCCTCCTGATACCGCCCACCGCGCAGAACCAGGGAGCGATCGAGGAGGACCTGCGGCGCCTGGTCCAGCTCCGGCTCGACGGTGACACGGCGGTGTCCGATGCCGAACTGACCGTCCTGTGCGAACGGGGCATCCGCAATCACGACCCGTGCATCTCCTGCTCGGCCCACTTTCTCGACCTGACCGTCGACCGCTCCTGAGGAGTACGCCATGCCCGGCACCTCGTCCACCCCGCAGTCCCCGCAGTCCCCGCACATCGTCGACGACGTGATGACCCGCACGGTCGTCGCGGTCGGCCGCGACGCGCCGTTCAAGGAGATCGTCAAGACGATGGAGCAGTGGCAGGTCAGCGCCCTGCCCGTTCTGGAGGGCGAGAGCCGGGTCGTCGGCGTGGTCTCGGAGGCCGACCTGTTGCCCAAGGAGCAGTTCCGCGACCACACCCCCTCCCGGATCGAGCAGGCACGGGAGCTGGAAGCGCTCGTCAAGTCCGGCGGTATGACGGCCGGAGAGCTCATGACCTCCCCGGCCATCACCGTGCACGCCGACGCCACGATCGCCCAGGCCGCCCGCACGATGGCGGTGTACCGGATCAAGCGGCTGCCGGTCGTCGACTCCGTAGGACGGCTGGAAGGCGTGGTCAGCCGGAGCGATCTGCTGAAGGTGTTCCTCCGGGAGGACACCGACATCGCCGAGGAGATACGCCGCGAGGTCGTCGGCCCGCTGTTCCGCTCCCACGCTCCGGAGGTCACCGTCGAGGTGAGCGAGGGCGTAGTCACCCTGCGCGGTCGGATCGTGGACTGCTCCCTCATCCCGGTGGCCGCCCGGCTGATCCGCAGTGTGGAGGGCGTGGTCGACGCCGACATGCGCCTCACCGGTACCCGTCACCACTCGCCGTCCTGAGGCGCGCAGGCCCGCTGGAGGCGGCTCGTGAAGTACCTCGACGAATACCGGGACCCCGAGCTCGCCCGACGGCTGCTGGACGAGCTGTCGGCCGTCGCCACCGAGCCCTGGCGGATCATGGAAGTGTGCGGCGGCCAGACCCACACACTCGTCCGCCAGGGCATCGACGAACTACTGCCGGCCGGCATCCGCATGATCCATGGCCCTGGCTGCCCGGTCTGTGTGACGCCGTTGGAAACCCTGGACCGGGCCATGGCCATCGCCGCCCGCCCGGACGTCACGTTCACCAGCTTCGGTGACATGCTGCGGGTTCCCGGCACCCGCACCGATCTGCTGTCGCTGCGTGCCCGGGGCGCGGACATCCGCGTCGTCTACTCCCCCATGGAAGCGGTGCGGCTGGCCGCCGCCCGCCCCGAACGACAGGTGGTCTTCCTCGCCGTCGGCTTCGAGACCACCGCACCGGCGAACGCCATGGCCGTGCTCCAGGCCGCACGGCTGGGGCTGCGGAACTTCTCCGTCCTGGTCAGCCACGTCCTCGTTCCCCCGGCCATGACCGCGCTGCTGGACGATCCCGACTGCGAGGTGCAGGCGTTCCTCGCCGCCGGACACGTCTGCGCGGTCATGGGCTGGCGCGAGTACGAACCGATCACCGCCCACTACCGCGTACCGATCGTCGTCACCGGATTTGAACCGCTCGACCTGCTGGAAGGCATCCTGATGGCGGTCCGGCAGCTCGAAACAGGCCGGGCCGAGGTGGAGAACCAGTACGCACGTGCCGTACGCCGGCAGGGCAACCCGGACGCGCGCTCGGTCGTCACTCAGGTCTTCCGCATCACCGACCGCGCCTGGCGCGGCATCGGGCCGCTCCCTAGTAGCGGTCTCGAACTCACCGACGAGTACGCGGAGTTCGACGCGGCCCGCCGCTTCGACGTGCGCGGGCTGCACGCCACCGAACATCCGGAGTGCATCGCCGGCGCCATCCTGACCGGCGCCCGGCTGCCCACGGACTGCGCGGCGTACGGCACGCGCTGCACCCCTCGCACCCCGCTCGGCGCACCCATGGTCTCCGCGGAGGGAACCTGCGCCGCCTTTCACGCCGCCGGACGCACACCCGCCCAGAGGAGCGTTTCATGACCCTCGACTGTCCTGCCCCGCGCCACGAGGACGAGCGGGTGCTGCTCGGCCATGGTGCGGGCGGGCGGCTCAGCGCCGAGCTGCTGGGCTCCGTGCTGCTGCCCGCGCTCGGCACGCCGGACGGCCCCCTGGAGGATGCCGCCCTGCTTCCCGGACACCCCGAACTCGTCGTCAGCACCGACAGCTTCGTCGTCAGCCCGCTGTTCTTTCCCGGCGGCGACATCGGCTCCCTGGCCGTGCACGGGACCGTGAACGACCTGGCCATGCGGGGCGGCATGCCGGTGGCCCTGACCCTTTCCCTGGTCCTGGAGGAGGGGCTCCCCCTCAGCGAGCTCCGTACGGTGCTGGAGTCCGCGGGGAAGGCGGCGAGCGGAGCGGACGTGCCCATCGTCACCGGGGACACCAAAGTCGTCGAGCGGGGCGCCGTCGACCGTATGTTTCTCACCACTACGGGAATCGGCCGACGGCTCCCCTTCATGCGGCCCACGGCCGCCGGCGCCCGGCCCGGCGACGCGGTCCTTCTCTCCGGCCCCATCGGCCTGCACGGCACCGCGGTGCTCTCCACCCGCGAGGGTCTCGGCTTCGAGGCGGACATCGCCTCCGACTCCCGACCGCTGCACCGTCTCGTGCGGGCCCTCGCACCGCTCGCCGGCCACGTGCATGCCCTGCGCGATCCCACGCGCGGGGGACTGGCCGCCGCGCTCAACGAGATCGCGCGCGACTCCCGGGTCGGCACCGAGATCGACGAGGCCCGGGTGCCGGTGCCCGCGCCGGTCGCGGCCGCCTGCGACCTGCTCGGGCTCGATCCGCTGCAGGTGGCCAACGAGGGCTGCCTCGTGGCGTACATCGACGCGTCCGCGGCCGACGCGGCGCTGGCGGCGCTGCGTTCGCTGCCCGAGGGGTGCGATGCCGCCCGGATCGGCGAGGTGGTCCCGGACCGTCCCGGCCGTGTGCTGCTGCGCACTCTGGTCGGCGCCCGCCGCGTCATCGACATGCCACTGGGCGAACAGCTGCCCCGCATCTGCTGATCCGGCGGCGCGGCAGGGCCGGCCGGCAGGGCGCAGGGCTGACCGGCCCATGGCTTCCGCTCCCCCGCCAACGCACGCTTGAGTCGACTCTCCGGGAGGTGAGTGACGTGATGTACGGCTACGGCACCGGGATGACCGGCTGGGGATTCGTCGCGATGGCAGTCGCCCAGCTGCTCTTCTGGGGCGTGCTGCTCGGGGGCGTGGCGCTTCTCGTCCGGTACCTGATCCGCGGCGACCGTGCTGCGGGCACAACGCCGGTCCACCAGACGCCCGAGCAGGTTCTGGCGGGGCGTTACGCGCGCGGAGAGATCGACGAGGAGGAGTACCGGCGCCGTCTCACGGCCCTGCGGGGCGGCTGACCCGGCGCCCCGATGCCCGGGCACACGCCGGGCCCCTGCTCGATGCGACCACATCCTGCCGAGAAGAAGAACGGAACCCGACAGCATGAATGCCAGTCCGGCGTCCTCCGGCGCCGCTCCCATCCGGGTCTTCCTGCTGGACGACCACGAACTCGTCCGCCGCGGATTACAGGACCTCCTCAGCTCCGAGCCGGACATGACCGTCGTCGGTGAAGCGGCCGACGCCCGTCAGGCGCTTGCCCGTGCCCCCGCCCTGCGGCCGGACGTCGCGGTACTCGATGTCCGGCTGGGCTCCACGGCGGACGGCGCGGATCAGGACGGCATCAGCGTCTGCCGCGATCTGCGCGTCGCACTCCCTGATCTCGTCTGCCTGATGCTGACGTCGTTCGATGACGACGAAGCGCTCTTCGACGCCATCATGGCCGGGGCCGCGGGCTATGTGCTCAAGCAGATCCGGGGGTCGGACCTGGTGACGGCCATACGTACCGTCGCGGCAGGCAAGTCGATGCTGGATCCCGGTGCGACGGCCCGCGTGCTGGCCCGCGTCCGGGGCCCCGCCGACCACACCGGTACCACCGGCTCACCCGAACTCGCCCGTCTCTCCCCGCGTGAGCGGGAGATCCTGGACCTGATCGGCGAAGGGCTCACCAACCGCCAGATCGCCGAGCGCCTCTACCTCGCCGAGAAAACCGTGAAGAACCGGATCTCCGCCATTCTCACCAAGCTCAAGGTGGGCCGGCGCATACAGGCCGCGGTCATCGCCGAGCGCGTACGGGAGCGGGAAGAGTCGGAGGGGATTCCGAGGGCCGCTGAGCGCGGGACACGCGGGACACACGGGCCCGGTGGTACCGGTCCTCGCACCCACCGGCACCCTCCTGCCCCCGACCGCCAGGATCTACCGTGACAAGGGCACACGCCAGGTCAGACAGGTTCCCCCCTGGTCCGGCGCTTCCAGACGCAGGCTGCCGCCGAGCAGATCGGCCCGGGACCGGATGTTGGCCAGTCCCCCTCCTCCCGGTACACCGGTACCCAGACCCGCCCCGTCGTCCGTGACACTGAGGACGGCCTCGTCCGCCACGGTCAAAGCCACGTCCACGCGCCGGGCGTGGGCGTGCCGGGCAGCGTTGCTCAGCGCCTCGGTGAGCACGGCGAGAAGGTGCTCGGCCGTCGCCGACGGCACATCGGTGTCGACCGGCCCTTCCATACGAAGCGAGGGAGAGAATCCCAGTGCCTCACCCGCCGCCCCGACGACATCGAGGATCCGGCGCCGCAAGCCGGCACCTTCCCGGGGATCCGCGGCGGTGCGCAGGCCGAAGATGGTGGAACGGATGATTTTGATCGTCTCGTCGAGGTCGTCGACCGCCCGTCCCACGCGCAGCGCGACCTCGGGCCGTTCGATCAGCCGACCGACACTCTGCAGCGTCATCCCTGTCGCGAAGAGCCGTTGAATGGCCAGGTCGTGGAGGTCCTGGGCGATCCGGTCGCGTTCCCGCAGGGCGGTCACCTGCTCCGATTCCCGTCGGCCACGGTCCAGTTCCAGGGCGAGGGCGGCTTGCTCGGCGAACCCGGAGATCAGTCGTACGTCGCTGTCCGAGAACGGCTGCCGGTCCTCCGTGCGGATGAGCCAGAGGGAACCGCGGGTCTGTGCGTCGCTCCGCAGCGGTACGGCGACGGCGGGGCCGGTGGCCGAGGTGCGGGAGCGCGTCGCGTACGCCCGTGGGTCCGTGGCGAGGTCGCTGGTGACCACCGGTTCACCGGTGCAGGCGGCAAGGCCCGCGAGCGATCCGTCGCGCGGAACCACCGATCCGGCGAGCTGCTCCGCGCCCATCCCCTGAGCCACCGCTGCGGTCAGCTCACCGGTGACGGCGTCCGGGAGGAAGACCGCCACCGAGTCCGCGTCCGCCAGTTCGCCGCTGCGCCGGGCGATCAGGTCCAGTACCTCATGGGTCTCGGATCCGGACAGCAGCGCCCTGGTGATCTCACCCAGCGCTTCGAGCCACTGCTCCCGCCGCCGGCTCTCGTGGTAGAGCCGCGCGTTGTCGATGGCCACGCCCGCGGCGACCGCCAGCATCGAGAGCATGGCCTGGTCCTCGGCGTCGAACCGCGCGCCACCGCGCTTCTCGGTGAGGTAGAGGTTGCCGAAGACCTCGTCACGGACGCGTATCGGCACTCCGAGGAACGTCCGCATCGGCGGGTGGTGCTCGGGAAAGCCGTAACTGCTGGGATGTGCGGCGAGATCCGTCAGCCGCAGGGGCTTCGGGTGGCGGATCAGCTCGCCGAGTATGCCGTGCCCGGAGGGTAACGGGCCTATTTTCCGGGCCAGTTCGTCCCCGATGCCGACAGGCAGGAAGCGGGACAGCCGCTGGCCTTCTCCGATCACCCCGAGAGCGCCGTACTCGGCGTCGGCGAGCACCACTGCGGCCTCGACGATGTGCTGCAGTACCTGCTCCAGATCCAGGTCACTGCCGATGTTCAGTACCGCGTCCAGGAGGCCGTGCATACGCTCTTGGGTAGTGCGGGCGGCCGCGAGCCGGGACTGCAACTCCTCCAGGAGAGCGTCCAGGCGCAATGGCGACGGTGTCCCGGGCTGTTGCTTGTCGATCGGCTGCTGTTTGTCCGCCGATTCCGGCATAGGGCGAGCCTCCCCGCTCCCCCGTGTTCGATCCGCTCTCGGCAGACTAACCCGGAGGCAGCGGTTCGTCCCGTCTCCGCGCAGGCCGGCTCCGCGCACGGCGCAGCAGTTCGCGGAGGATCAGGTTTCCGGGACGACCGCGACCGGACACTGCGCGTGGTGCAGCACCGCGTGAGTGACCAGGCCGAGCTGCAGTCCTGCGTGGCCATGCCGTCGGTGCGCGCCGACGACCAGCAGGTCGGCGGTGTGCGAAGCCGCCACCAGCACCGTGCCCGGTGCTCCCTCGACCGCCCGGCGCTCCATGGTCACCTGCGGGAATGCGGCTACCGGCTTGTTCAGCACCTCATTGAACAACTCCTTCGCACGGAGTTCGTGTTCGGCGCGGTATTCACCGTGCGCACCGCACTGTTCAGGTACTTCGGTACCGGCGCAGCGCCACGCGTGGACCGCTTCGACGGTGCAATCGCGGAGCGCACCCTCTTCGAGAGCGAACATCGCCGCGGCCGTGCCCGCGAGGCGCTCACCGACACCCAGGACCACTTTGGGCTCACCACCAAGGATGTTCTCCGTACGGCCGCGCACCACGATCACGGGGCAGTGGGCACGGGCCGCCACGCCCAGCCCCACGGAACCGAGCAGCAACGACGTCAGCCGGCCCCGGCCACGGTGCCCGACCACCACCGCTTTCGCCCGTCGTCCCTCGGCCAGCAGGGCCTCCACCGGGTCGTCCGGAGCGATATTCGTGGTGATCTCCAAGCCCGGCACGCGTCGGGAGGCCCGGTCGGCCGCGACGCCGACAATCGTCTCTTCCGTGACGCGTTCGGAGGACCGCTCGGTCGACCGGTCGGGGAGGTATCCCTCGTACCTCTCCCAGCGCGAGCCGTACACGATGCGCAGTGGAATGCCGTACCGCGCGGCCGCGTCGGCTGCCCAGTCCACCGCATCCAGGCTGGTACCCGAACCGTCAACTCCCACCACGAGCGGATGTGCCATGATCCTGCCCTTCTCGTCACCGCGGCATCGTCGACCGGCCCCGGAGTCTGCGGGCAGCATCACGCGTTCCGTCCGCCTCCGGACAGGGGCCGGTTCGGCTCCACATCGGGGCCTTTCGGCCCCGGGCCGTCACGTCGGCAGGGCTCCACTCTGGACGAACAGCCGCAGCGGAGGGATGTCTGCCCCATGGACGAGCCGGAGTGGGAAAGTCTTCGGGAAGTGCGCATCGTCGTGCGCGGAACGGTGCAAGGGGTGGGCTTTCGTCCCTTCGTCCACCGGACCGCGACCCGGCTGGGGCTGGACGGTACGGTACGCAACGTCAATGGCCATGTAGTGATCATTGCTGCCGGGGCCCCACCGGCCTTGTCCCGGCTCGTCACAGCGCTACACACCCAGGCTCCCCCCGCGGCCGTGGTCGGCACTGTCGAGATCGACCGGACACCGAAGAACACGGCGACGGGTGCGGGCTTCACGATCGGCCCGAGCACCACCGACCGGCGACAGAGCAGTGTCCGTGAGATTCCACCGGACACCGCGACCTGCGATGCCTGTCTCAGGGAGCTGTTCGACCCTGACGACCGGCGCTTCCGCCACCCCTTCATCAACTGCACGGACTGCGGTCCGCGCGCCACGGTCATCGAGGCTCTGCCCTACGACCGCGCACGCACCACCATGAGCGGCTTCGCCCTCTGCGCGGCGTGCACGAGGGAATACAACGACCCGTCCGACCGGCGTCACCACGCCGAGCCCCTCGCCTGCCCGCGCTGCGGCCCCCGGCTCATCTGGAACACGCTTCGGGACGAGTCCGCGCTCCAGGCCGCCGAAGGTCTGGTGTCGGTCGGCGGCATCCTTGCCCTGAAAGGCCTCGGGGGCTACCAACTCGTGTGCGACGCGACCCGGTCCGCCACGGTCGGTGAGCTGCGCCGGCGCAAACACCGCCCTCACAAGCCGCTCGCGGTCATGGTCGCCGATCTGCCCGCGGCGCGGCGGCTCGCGCATGTGGGCCGGGCCGCCGCCCGGGAACTGACGGCCCCCGACCGGCCGGTGGTGCTGCTGCCGGCCCGCGCCGGAAGTCCGGTACCGGCCGAGGCGGTCCATCCGGGCACCGGACACATCGGCGTCTTCCTGCCCACCGGCGGTCTGCACCACCTCCTGCTGCGGGACCTGGCCCGCCCGCTCATCGTCACCAGCGGCAATGTCTCCGGAGAGCCCCTCGCCATCGACGACGTCGACGCCCACGAGCGGCTGGCCGGGATCGCCGACGGCTTCCTGACCCACGACCGGGGCATCCGCTCGCGATACGACGACTCGGTCGTTCAAGTGGTGGGCGGCTCCCGCGTGACGCTGCGCCGGGCCCGCGGCCTCGCACCGGCTCCCCTTCCCCTGCCGCAGCCCGCAACGGCTCCCCTGGTGGCCGTCGGGGCCCAGTCCAAACACACCTTCACGCTGGCGGACGGCCGGCAGGCCGTGCTCGGGCCGCACACGGGAGATCTGCACGACGCCGGCGCCCTGGAAGCGTTCGAGGATGCCTACGCCTGCCTCACCCGGCTCACCGGCCTCACTCCCCGAGCAGTGGCCCACGACCTCCATCCGCGCTATCTGTCCACCCAGTGGGCCACGCGGTTCCCGGCGCGGCACCGCGTCCCCGTACAGCACCATCACGCCCACATCGCCGCATGTGCCGCCGAGCACCACCTGCGCGGCCCCTTCCTCGGGGTTGCCTACGACGGGCTCGGCCTCGGCGACGACGGCACGCTCTGGGGCGGTGAGATCCTCCTCGCCGACTACACACGCTTCCGCCGGATCGGCCGCTTCGCCACCGCTCCGCTGCCCGGCGGTGAGTCGGCGGTGCGCCACCCCGACCGCATGGCACTGGGCTACCTCTACGGCGCCGAAGCTCTCGGCGCGTCCGCGCCGCCACCGGAGGCGACCGCGGCCTTCACCGGCCGATTCGACACCCGCACGCACGCCACCCTCCGCACCATGGTGCGCCGTGGCATCAACTCCCCCAGGGCCTCCAGCGCGGGCCGTCTCTTCGACGCGGCCGCGGCGCTCCTCGGTGTGTGCGACGAGGTGTCGTACGAGGGGCAGGCAGCGGTCGCTCTGGAAGCCGCGGCAGAAGGGCGGACCGCACCCGCACTGCCCTGGCGACTGGTGCACGTGGACGGTCTGTGGGTCTACGACCCGACGCCCACTCTCACGGCGCTGCTCGCGTCCTCCGGGCCGCGGGACACGGCCCGGCTCGCCGCCGCCTTTCACGCCACGATCGCCGAGGTGACCGCGGCACTCGTCGAAAAGGCGATCGACGCGGGCGCGCCGCGGACGGTGTGCCTGGGCGGCGGCTGCTTCGCCAACCGCCGCTTGGTCACCGACGTACGCCGGCTGCTGCAGGCGCTGGACGTGCAGGTGTACGCCGGCAGCGCCGTGCCACCCGGGGACGGTGGAATCAGTTACGGGCAGGCAGCCGTCGCCGCCGCCCTGCTCTCGAAGGGAACGTGAGCAGCCATGTGCCTGGGCATACCCGGCCGCATCCTGTCGGTGCACGACGATGCCGGACTGCGGATGGCGACGGTGGACTTCGGCGGAGTCCGCCGTGAGGTGTGCCTGGAGTACACCCCCGATGCGTCCCCCGACGCGTACGTCATCGTGCATGTCGGCTTCGCCATCACCACCGTCGACGAGCAAGAGGCGCAGCGCACGCTCGGCGTGCTGCGGGCGATGGGTGATGCCGTGGCGGGCGAACTGGGCGAACCACTGCCCACCGGGTCGGCGCACCGTGGGACCGCCTCCCCCGGCCGCGGGCCGACGGCCCGTCCCGGTCAGGGCCGTTCAGCCCCGTAGCCGCCCCGCTCGGCCCCTCCGGCAAAGCCGGGCCCGGCCGGACGATGGCCTCAGACTTCAGCCGATGACGGCGAAAGGGCGACGATGGCCATGCACGCCGAAGGACCGGATGCGGTGCACGCGTTGCTGACGGACGGGACGACCGCGTCCATCCGGAATGCCCGGCCGGACGACCGCGAGCGCGTCCTGGAGATGTACGCGCGCATGTCGCCGGAGAATCTGCGCAGGCGCTTCTTCGCCGCGAGCAGGCACAGCGCCGAGCAGTCCGCCGAGCGCACCTGCACGCTCAGCAGCCCCACCGACAAGGCGCTGCTGGCTCTTGTCGGCGACAAGGTCATCGGGGTCGCCGAGTACCACCGCATCGACTCCCCCGACCGGCCGCAGCTCGCGGAGATCAGTCTCACGGTCGCCGACGACTGGCACGAACACGGCGTCGGTACGCTGCTTTTGGAGCACCTGGCGCACGCCGCCCGCGCCGCCGGTGTCACCGCGTTCACGGCGGAATCCCTCGCCGACAACCACCTGATGCTCAAGGTCGTCGCGGACCTGGGGCTGCGCACGACCCGGCGCTTCGACCAGGGCGAGGTGCACAGCACTATCGAACTGCAGGAGGACGAGCAGTACCTCATGGCGGTCGACGCCCGAGGCCGCACCGCGGATGTGGCCAGCCTGCGTCCCCTGCTGCGGCCGAGGTCGATCGCCGTCATCGGTGCCGGCCGCAAGGAGACCTCGGTGGGCCGGGCCGTACTCATCAACATCCGGCAGTACGGATACAACGGCGCGCTGTACGCGGTGAACCCGCACGCCTCGTCGATCGCCGACGTGCCGTCCTACCCGTCCGTCGCCATGCTGCCCGAGGGGCCCGAACTGGCAGTGCTCGCCGTTCCCGCTCATGCGCTGCCGGACGTCGCGGAACAGTGCGGCGCGCGAGGCGTGCGGGCGCTGGTGGTCGTCGGCGCCGGGCTGCGGGACGAGGAGGGGGCCGGACTGCTCGCGGCCTGCCGGCGGCACGGCATGCGACTGGTCGGCCCCAACTGTCTGGGGCTCGCCAACACCGATGCCGCGGTGGGACTGAACGCGACGTTCGCCGCCGCCGCACCGCGTTCCGGCACCGCCGGGGTCGCCGTCCAGTCCGGCGGGGTGGGCATCGCGCTCCTCGGCGCGCTGTCCCGGCTGGGCATCGGCGTCTCCAGCTTCGTCTCGCTCGGCGACAAGTACGACGTCAGCGGCAACGACCTGTTGCAGTGGTGGGAGTGCGACGGCCGCACCGACCTCGCGGTGCTGCACCTGGAGTCCTTCGGCAATCCGCGCGCCTTCTCCCGTACCGCACGCCGACTGGCCCGGCGGATGCCCGTCCTGACCGTCGACGCGGGCCGCTCCGAGGCCGGCCGGCGCGCCGCGGCCTCCCACACCGCCGCGCTGGCCACCCCGACCATGACCCGCCGTGCCCTCTTCCGCCAAGCCGGCATCATCCCCACCACCGGGCTGGGCGAACTCATCGACACCGCGGCGCTCCTGCACACCCAGCCGCTCCCCTCGGGCCCACGCGTCGCGATCGTCAGCAACGCGGGCGGCGCGGCGGTACTGGCCGCCGACGCCTGTGCCGAAGCCGGTCTGACGGTCCCCGAACTGCCCGCCACGCTCGCGGCGGATCTCGCTGCCGCGCTGCCCCCGGGAGCGCGCGTCGCCAACCCGGTGGACACCACGCCCGCCGTCAGCTCGGCCGCCTTCGCCCAGTGCCTGGACCGGCTGGCCCGGCACGGTGCGGTCGACGCCGTACTGGCCGTACTGGTGCCCACCGCACTCGCCGCGGCGACCGGCGACGACCCGGTCGAGGCGCTCATCCGCCCGACGGGCAGCCGGACCCGGCCGGTCCTCGCCGCTCTCCTGGACCAGGCGGAGCCGGTCCGTCTGCTGCCGACGCAGGAGGGGCGGTGCCTTCCCGCCTACGCGGAGCCGGCCGCCGCGGCCCGGGCGCTCGGCCACGCGGTCGACTACGCCCGCTGGCGCGCGGAACCGCTGGGCTCGATACCCGCCCGGGACCGCACCGACGCCCCGACTGCCGCCCTCCTCGTGGAGGACTACCTCCGGCACACGCCCGGAGGCGGCTGGGCCGACCCCCGGCTGTGCGGCGCCCTGCTCGACGCGTACGGGATTCCGCAGCAGCCCTGGGCCTGGGCCAACAGCCCCGACGCCGCGGCCTCGGCAGCCGAACGCCTGGGGCTGCCCGCCGCCCTCAAGGCCCACTGGCCCGGCATCGTGCACAAGAGCAAGGTCGACGCCGTCCGCCTGGACCTGAGGAGTCCCGAGGAGGTGCGCGCGGCCTACCGGGACTTCGCCGACAGGTTCGGCGAGCTGATGACGGGGGCGGTGGTGCAGCCCATGGCCGGGCGGGGCATCGAACTCGTCGCCGGTGTGACGCACGACGACGTGTTCGGACCACTCGTCCTCTTCGGTCTCGGCGGCACCGCAACCGAAGTACTGGCCGATCACGCCGCCCGGCTGGCACCGCTCACCGACCACGACGTGCACGCCTTGATCACCGCGCCCCGCTCCTCTCCCCTGCTCTTCGGAGAGCACGGCGGCGGCCCGGTCGACCTCGAAGGACTCGAACAGCTGCTGCACCGCCTCTCGCGGATGGCCTGCGACCTGCCGCAACTCGCCGAAGCGGACCTCAATCCGGTACTCGCCCGCCCCGGGGCCGTGACCGCCCTGGACGTGCGTATCCGGCTGGCACCACGCACTGCCGAAGCCCCGTACCTGCGGCGCTTGCGGACCCGCTGACCCGGCCCCGCCCCGCCTCATTCGACAACCGCCCGCAGCACCAGCAGGAAGGAGCGGAACGATGCATCACCGATCTGTCAGCCACGTCATGAACCGCGACGTCGTCACTGCCGAGCCAGGCATGGTCTACAAGGACATCACGCGCCTGCTCGCCCAGCACCGCATCAGCGGCGTGCCGGTCGTCGACGGTGACGGAAAGGTCCTGGGGGTGGTGTCCGAGACGGACCTGCTGGCCCGGCAGGCCGTCCAGGAGGACGAACGGCCGCGCCGTGCCCGACGGCTGTCCCTCGGCCGTGCACGTGCCGTCCGGACCAAGAGCCGCGCGACCACGGCCGGCGACCTGATGACCAAACCCGCTACCACCGCCGGTCCGCACCAGTCCGTCGCCGAAGCCGCCCGTGTCATGGCGCGGCACCACTGCAACCGGCTGCCCGTCATCGACGCCGAGGGCCGGCTGATGGGCATCGTCACCCGCGGCGACCTGCTGGGCGTGTTCCTGCGCTCCGACGACGAGATCCGCAAGGAGGTCGTCGACGAGGTCCTTGTCCGCACCCTGTGGCTGGAGCCCCGCACCATCGACGTCAGCGTGCACGGCGGTACGGTCACCCTTTCGGGCACCCTCCAGCGCCACAGCGATGTCCCCCTCGCCGTGCGCCTCACCTCCCGTATCGACGGTGTTGTGGACGTCATCGACCACCTCGGCTACCAGGAGGACGACTCCCGCCTCCGGCCGAGCGAACAAGCCCTGCACGGCATCACCGAGGAGTGGCTGCGGCGGATCTGATCCGGACGAACGGTGCGGGCAGCGCGCCCGCCGGAGATCGGAGGGACCCCATGGTCCAGTCGTTCCGCATCACTGTGATCGGCGTCGGCAACGCCTTCCGGCACGACGACGGCATCGGGCCGGCCGTGGTCCAGCGCCTGCGCGAACGGGCGCTCGGCCGCCCGCTGCCGCCGTCGGTCCGGCTCGCGGACTGCGACGGGGACCCGGGACGGCTCATCGCCCTGTGGGAGGGCATGGAGCTGGCCGTGCTCATCGACGCCGCCCACGCCGAACCCGGCCGTCCGGGCCGTGTGCACCGCATCGACCTCTCGGCCGCCTCCCTGCCCACCCCCACCAGCTCCCACGGCCTGGGGCTGGGCGAAGCCGTGCAACTCTCCGAGGCGCTGGGCAGGCTTCCCGGCCGTCTGATCGTCCTCGCCGTCGAAGGCGCGGACCACTCGATCGGCACCGGTCTCAGCCCGGCGGTGGCCGCGACCGTCGGCCCCTTGGCACATGTCGTGGAGGCGGAGATCGTCCGGCACCGCGACGCCGCCGCACGCGGGCTGTTCGGCTCCGACGGGCAAGCTCAGGAGGTGTGATCCATGACCACGTACCAGCGGGAGCGCAGCACGTACGCCGGCACCTGGGAACCCGCCGGTGTCTCCGCCGCCCCCGAGCGCTCCCGGCTGCTCCAGTGCCGGGCCCTGCTCCTCGGCATCGACGGATTGGTGACCGATACCGCACGGCTGCACGCCGGCGCCTGGAAACGCACCCTGGACGCCTTCCTGCGGGACAGCGGACACGTACACCGCCTGTCCGTCCGGCCGTTCGACCCCGAGACCGACTTCCGCCGCTTCTTCCAGGGGCGGGCCCGGCTCGACGGCCTCCGCGCATTCCTCATCTCCCGAGGCATCTACGGCCCCGGCCACCCCGGCTCGCCGCCTCCCGACGTGCTCGGGGCGCTGGCAGCCGACGAGGACCGGTTCTTCGAGGAGCAGGTGTGCCGACACGGCTTACCGGTGTGGCCGGACAGTCTCCAGCTGGTGGCAGCCATGCAGGCCCATGCCCTTCCCGTCGCCGCGGTCTCGGCCTCCCGGCACGGCCGCCGCCTGCTGGAGTCGGCCGGCCTGACGAGCCGGTTCGACGCCATCGTCGACGGCTGCGACCGCGCCCGCCTCCACGTACGGGCAGGCCCGGATCCGGCCCTGCTGGTCGAGGGCACCCGGCAGCTGCGGACGGTGCCCGCACACTGCGCCGTCGTCGTCGCGGCCCCCGCCTGGGTCACCGCGGCCCGACGTGGCGGGTTCGGCCTCACTCTCGGGGTGGACCGGGAAGGTCGCACGGGAAACGCGGTTGAGCTGTACGAGCACGGAGCGACCGCCGTGGCCCGCAGTCTCGCGGAGCTGATACCGCAGACATGAGGCCGGCCCGGTGAGCTCACCACTGGAAGACGGAGCGACCGAGGAGGCTCCCATGTCCCGGACGCCGCAGTCGCCGCACGGCCGGGTGGTCGTCGGGTTCGACGGCTCGGCCCACGCCGAACGGGCGCTTGACCGCGCTGCCGAAGAGGCCCGGCGCCGTGGCGCAGCATTGGAAATCCTCGCGGGCTGGCCATGGCCCAAACGTCCGCTGCCCGATTACGGGGTCCAGGACGACGAGGGCAAGCTGCTCTACAGCAGCGTGCGGCGGATGATGGACGGCGCCGTGGCACGAGCGCGCTCCCGAGCACCCGACACCATCATGATCCCGTCGCTGACCACGGAGTCCGCAGCCGAGGCGCTCCTCCGCTGCGGCCGCACCGCCTCGCTCACCGTACTCGGCACCCGCGGACACGGCGGTTTCACAGGGCTCCTCCTCGGCTCGGTCAGCCTGCGCGTCGCGGCCCACTGCACCAGTCCGCTCATGGTGGTGCGCGGGGACCTTCAACCCGTACACGGCACCGTGGTCCTCGGCCTGGCAACGGACACGGACACGGACACGAAAGCCCTGCGTTTCGCCTTCGACGAGGCGGCCCGCCGCGAAGCCGAACTGCGGGTCCTGTACGCCTGGCAGCTCCCGCCGCCACACGGCGAACTGGGCCGGCTCTCCCACCCGAGCGGGGGCGCCGTGGCCGGGCTGCGCAAGGCCGCGGAAGCGGTTCCTCAGTACGCCGTCGCCTCGCTGGCGCGGGAGTACCCCGGTCTTCGGGCGAGCGCACTCGCCGTCTGCCGGAGCCCGGCCCAAGCGATCACCGAGGCCAGCCGGGAGGCCGACGTCGTGATCCTGGCAGCACACCGCCGGCCGCACCGCTTCGGTCTCCAACTGGGCCCCGTCACGCACGCGGCACTCCACCACGCCCACTGCCCCGTAGTGCTGGTGCCCACGGGCTGACGGCGCCCGCCCGGCTGGGCGCACAGGCGCCGCGGCCGGCGGCTATATCAACCTGCCGCCGCCCGCGTACGCATTACTCGGAAATCGCGTGGAACCGGACCCCGGGCTTCCTACGATGCGCTGCAACAAGCCATTCGAGGCTGATGCATGCCGTCGTGGGGCCGAGCGGCCCTTGTCGTCGCAGAGTCGGCCCGCAGGAGGAGGCTCCATGACGCCATACGACTTGACCGGGCGAACGGCGCTGGTGACGGGCGGTGCGCAGGGGTTGGGAGCCGGTATGGCCGGGGCGCTCGCCCGCGCCGGCGCGGCCGTCATGATCGGCGATGTGCAGAAGGAGGCCGGCCAGGAGACCGCGGTGGCACTGCGGGAGTCCGGTGCCACAGTGGAGTTCGTCCCCCTCGATGTGACCGAGGACGCGAGCTGGGAGTCGGCCGTCGGGCGGACCGTCACCGAACTGGGCGGCCTGGACATCGTCGTCAACAACGCGGGAGTGCTGGCCTCGGGACTGATCGCCGACTTCGAGCGGCAGGCTGTCCGCGAAATGCTGGAGGTGAACGTCCTCGGGGTGGCGCTCGGTATGAAGCATGCCTTCCGGGCCATGCGCCCCGGCGGCCCGGCCGGGGGCGGCGGTGCGGTCGTCAATGTCTCGTCGGTGGCCGCTACGGTCCCCTTCCCCGGCATCGCGGGCTATGCGGCGACCAAGGCCGGAGTCGACCGGCTGACCCGCGTGGCCGCGCTGGAGTCCGGCAAGCTCGGCTACGGTGTGCGGGTCAACTGCGTCTATCCGGGGCTGGTGCCCACCGCGATGGGTATCCAACTCGCGCAGGACATGCAGGAAATGGGCCTGTGGCCCAGCGCGGAGGCGGCCGTCGGCGACGTCATCGGGCTCACCCCGCTCGGCCGGCTCGGCGAGGTCGCCGACATGGCCGATGCGGTGGTCTTCCTCGCCTCCGACGCGGCCCGCTTCGTCACCGGCGCGGGTCTGCCGGTCGACGGCGGCATGGGCATGTAAAGGAACACATGAACGGGGAAGCGGCATGTGAGCGGCCGGCGCGGAATGGCGTTCGGTCGAGGACCCGGGTCGTTCCTTAGGATCCGGGCAATACACCGGCTGACCGAGCTGGAATGGCGATGAAGTCTCCCCGGGACTACTCCTGGTTCTTTCCCGCAGCGGCATGTGCGGGTGCTGCAGCCATTCTTGTCACGCTCGTATGCGAGCCTTCCGACGCCGTACCTGCCGGTATGTGCGTGGCACTGGTAGCGGCGTCCGCCGGTGTTTCAGCGGCGGCACTCCGTCGCCGGGGGCGGGGCCCCGAGCCGCCGGAGACGGTGGCGGAGACGGCACAGCGGGAGATGCTGCGACCGCTGCCGGACCCGCTCGGGGGACTGCGTACCGCGGTCCGCTACGAGGCCACGCAGTCCGGGGCGCTGGTCGGCGGGGATGTCTACGGCGCCGTCCGGACGCCCTTCGGCGTGCGGCTGTTCATCGGTGACGCGATGGGCAAGGGCCTGTCGGCGGCGGGGACCGCCATGGAAGCCCTCGGCGCCTTCCGCAGCCTGGCCCAGCGCGAAAGGCGGCTGTCCGCGCTGGCGCAGCGCATGGACACGGTCCTCGCCGGCCGGGACGGCGGCGTGGACTTTGTCACCGCCTTGCTGATCGAGGTCGCCGACGGGAGTGAAAGCGCCGAGCTGGTCTGCTGCGGTCACCCGCCGCCGCTGCTGATCCGCGCCGGCAGGGCCACCTTCGTGGACGTTCTGCCGCCGTCCCCGCCGCTCGGCCTCTTCGGCCTCCAGGACGACTGGTGCCGGGCGAGCACCGTGCCGCTGGCCGACAACGACCGGCTGCTGCTCTACACGGACGGCGTCACCGAGGCCCGCGACGCCAAGGGGGAGTTCTATCCCCTCGCGGAGCGGGCGGCGGTGCTGAACGACGACGATCCCGGAACCTTCCTCGACGTCCTCACCGCCGACCTCATCCATTACTCGATGGGCAAACTGGACGACGATGCCGCGCTTTTACTCATCGACTTCGGAGAGGTTCGTGCACGTGCGCGCCAAGCTCGGGCGGAAAGCTGCCAATCGCCCCAGAAGAGTGCCACGAGGCCGATACGGTAGAGAGATCAATAGGGGCATGTCGGTGGCCGGTGGCCGTGCCCCTTCCTGGAGAAGGCGTCCATATCACTGAGGTGAGGCGGCTGTGGCTGGCGGTCTGCCCACGGAGAAGCCTGGTTTCATCGGCCGTAGCCGTGAACTCGCCGCCCTGCGGCAGGCGTGGGAGTATTCCCGGCTGGTGACACTGACCGGGATCGGCGGTGTAGGGAAGACCCGCACCGCGCTGCGCGCCGCCGCCGAGAGCGCGGGCGACTTCCGCGACGGAGCCTGGTTCGTCGAGCTCTCCGGTCTCCAGGACAGTGAGCTGCTGATGCACGCGGTCGCCAGGGTGCTGTGCCCCACCGACCATACGGCCCGGGGTATGGAGGAGGTGCTGGCCGATCACCTCGGCACCAAGCATCTGCTGCTCATCCTCGACACCTGCGAACACCTCGTAGCTGCCTGTGCGGACCTCGCGGACCTGCTGCTGCGCGTCGCTCCCCGGCTGCACCTTCTCCTCACCAGTCGGCAGCTCCTCGGCGTCCCCGGCGAACATGCCTTCCTCCTCGAACCGCTGCCCGTCGCGGAAGACGCGGTCGCCCTGTTCGCGCAGCGCGCCCTCGCCGCTCGTCCCGGCTTCACGCTGACCGGCCGCAACAGGACGACCGTGGAGCGGATCTGCGCGCGGCTCGACGGCATTCCGCTCGCTATCGAACTGGCAGCTGGTCGGCTGCGGACCGAGCCCCTGGGGGACCTCCTCGACCGTCTGGACGACCGCTTCCAGCTCCTCATCGACGAGGAAGCCATCGCCGAGAAGGCCGCCGGCGATCCGAGCGGACCGCTGGACAACGCCTTCCGCCACGACACGCTGCGCACGGCGATCGGCTGGAGCCATGAGCTGTGCCGGCCGCACGAACGGCTCCTGTGGGCCCGGCTCTCCGTATTCGTCGGCGACTTCTCCCGCGCGGCCGTCGAGCACGTGTGCAGTGACGACATCCTGGAGAAGGCGGAGATCGGCGATCTGCTCACCGGGCTCACCGAGAAATCGCTCCTGGTCCGGGAGCAAGGACCGGACGGCGAGCGGTTCCGCCAGCTCGACACCGTGCGTGCGTACGGCGCCGAGTGGCTGCGGCTCCTCGGCGAGGAGCGGTCCCGGCGCGCCCGCCACCTCGACTGGTGTCAGGCGTTCGCCGAGCGGGGTGAGCGGGACTGGTTCGGCCCGGGGCAGGCCGCGGTCTTCCGCGCCACCCGGCGCGAGCACGCACAGCTCTTCGCCGCCCTCGACTTCGCGCTGTCCACTCCGGGCCAGGAGCGGGCCGGGCTGCGGCTCGCCGGGACACTCTGGTTCTACTGGGTCGGCTGCGGCCTGCTCGGCGACGGACGCTACTGGCTCGACCGTGCCCGCGCCCTCGGGCGCGATCCCACCCACGAGCGGCTCAAGGTGCTCTGGGTGGGCGGCTATGTCGCCATCCTCCAGGGCGACTCGGAGGCGGCCACGGCCATGCTCACCGAGTGCCGGTCGCAGGCGCTGCGGACCGGCGACGACGCCGCGTACGCGTACGCCACCCACCGGCTCGGCTGTGCCGCGCTGATGCGGGATGAACACCGCGCGGCACAGGGATACTTCGAGACTTCGCTCAGAAGCTACGCCGAACTGGGTGAGCTGAACAGCAATGTGATGATGGCTCAGGTGGAGCTGGCCATGGCCCTCGCCTTCCAGGGTGACCTGGAGACCGCCGTCGGCCTCTGCGCGGAGGCCCGCTCCATCTGCGAGTCGCACGGCGAGCGCTGGGCCAAGGCATACGCCCTCTATGTCCTTTCCTATGCGGCCTGGACCGCAGGGCGGCATGACGAGGCCGCGAAGCTGGCGCGGGAGTGCCTGGTCATCAATTACGAGTTTCGCGACCTGGTCGGCGTGGTCCTGCCCATAGAACTCATCTCCCTGTTCCGCGCCGCCGGCGGGCACAGCTTCCCGGCCGCCCTGCTGCACGGCGCGGCCCGGCGTATCTGGCGGAAGGTCGGGCTGCCCCTCTTCGGGTCCGCATACTTCAACGCCCCGCACGAAGCGGCCGTTGCCCTCGCCCGTGAGGCCCTGGGTGACGAGCAGTACGCAGCGGCCATTGAGCACGGCATCGGGCTCCCCCTGGACGAGGCGGTCGCTTCGGCGCTGGCCGAGGCGGACCAGCTGCTCCGGAGGCCCGAGCCGGAGATGCGATTCCCGTGACGCGCCTTCCGCGGACCCCGGCACCGCCGGGAACCGGCAGCCTTCTCAGGTAGCGCCGACGGGCAACCTCGACGGCCACAGCGGCAACTACACCATGCAGTAGCTCCCAGCGTTCGAAGACGAATGGAGAGTCGAGCATGAGACGACCAGTCGCAGTGCGAGTCCGTGCGGTGACGGCCTTGGTGGCCCTTGCGGCCGGGGCCGGTGTGGCGCTGTCGGTACCGGAGGCGTCGGCAACGGCCAGTGGCGCCACTGGCTACGCGACCCAGAACGGCGGGACCACCGGCGGTGCGGGCGGGCAGACCGTACGGGCCACCACAGGGACCGCGATCCACACGGCCCTGTGCAACCGGGCCAGCAGCAGCACTCCGATCACCATCGAGGTCGAGGGAACCATCCATCACGGCAATACCGCCAAGGTGTCGGGCGACAGCTGCAACACCGCCGCCGGCGTGATCGAGCTGAAGCAGATCAGCAACGTCACGATCGTCGGAGTCGGCAGCGGAGCCGTCTTCGACCAGCTGGGCATCCACATCCGGGAATCCCGCAACATCATCATCCGGAACGTGACCGTCAAGAACGTCAAGAAGTCGGGCTCGCCCACCTCCAACGGCGGGGACGCCATCGGCATGGAGAGCGACGTCCGCAACGTCTGGGTCGATCACACCACGCTGGAGGCGTCGGGCGGCGAGTCGGAGGGGTACGACGGCCTCTTCGACATGAAGGACAACACCCAGTACGTGACCCTCTCCTACAGCGTCCTGCGCAACTCCGGCCGCGGTGGTCTCATCGGGTCCAGCGAGAGTGACGTCTCCAACGGCTATGTCACCTTCCATCACAACCTGTACGAGAACATCGACTCCCGCGCTCCCCTGCTGCGGGGCGGTACGGCCCATATGTACAACAACCACTACGTGAGCCTCAACGAGTCCGGCATCAATTCCCGGGCAGGGGCGCGCGCCAAGGTGGACAACAACTACTTCGAGGACTCCAAGGACGTCCTGGGCACCTTCTACACCGACGCTGCCGGTTACTGGCAGGTCAGCGGCAACATCTTCGACAATGTCAGCTGGTCCGGCCCCGGCGAGGACTACCGCCCCGCCGGCCCGGATCCGCAGTCCAACACCTCGGTCAGCATCCCCTACGCCTACAGCCTCGACAGGGCCGACTGCGTGCCGGACATCGTGAGCCGGACCGCGGGAGCCGGCAAGGGACTGCAGGAGTCGAACGGCGACTGCGCAGCGTAGTCGCCGGCCACGGCACCGAACCGGCACCCCGGGAGTCGCCGGGTTCGAGACATACGCCGGGCAGCGGCCCGGTGTCACCGTTCGTACGGGGCCGGCGGCATCGGCCCCGTACGGACGGCTGCACACCCGTGACCAGCGGTTCCGCGGTCACCGCCATTCCCGCTATTACCGAGGGGTAGGCACGTCGCGGCTCTTGCTATAAAGTCCGTCAACAAGCTGGCGCCGTTACCGCCGGTAATAGCAGCAATGGATGAGGTACTTCCCGGACTCGCCTCGAGGAGCCCCGCATGGCCATCAGCATTCCGCGGCCGAAGATCCAGAACCGCACCCCCGAGACCACCGAGGACGGCATCGCGCGGCGGCTGCTCGATTCGTCCGCGCAGCTCTCGTACGACCCGCTCACCGAGGTCGACTGGGAGACCCCGCTCGATGAGGGTTTCCACGGCGCCAGCCCGGAGTGGAGCACGCTCTACGGCACGGAGTACTGGAACGAGCTGACCGACGCGCAGCGCAAGGCGCTGACGCGGCAGGAGGCCGCGTCGGTGGCCAGTACCGGCATCTGGTTCGAGATGATCCTGCAGCAGATGGTGCTGCGGGACATCTACGCGAAGGACCCCACGGACGAGACCTTCCAGTGGGCGCTCACCGAGATCGCCGACGAGTGCCGTCACTCGATCATGTTCGCGCGCGGCGCGAAGAAGCTGCGGGCCCCGGCCTACCGCCCGCACCGGGCAGCGGTCGAACTCGGCCGGATCTTCAAGACCGTCGCGTTCGGTGAAGCGGCGTACGCGGCGATCCTGGTCGCCGAGGAGGTCCTCGACGTCATGCAGCGCGACTGGATGCGCGACGAGCGGGTCGTGCCGTTCGTCCGCACCATCAACAACATCCATGTCGTCGAGGAGTCACGGCACATGAAGTTCGCCCGCGACGAGACGCGCAAGCGCCTCGCGCGCGCCGGACGGGTGCGCCGCCAGATCCACTCCCTGCTGATAGCCGTGGCGTCCTACGTCATCGTCACCAGCATGGTGAACCGCAAGGTCTATGCGAACGCCGGACTGGACGAGGAACGCGCCCTCCGCGAGGCGAAGGTCAACGAGCACCACAAGTCGATGATGCGCTCCAGCTGTTCGGGCCTGATGGAGTTCCTGACCTCGGTGGGCCTGCTCACCAAGCCCGCGCTGTTCTTCTACAAGCGTGCCCACCTGATCTGACGACCCGACCTGACGATTTCATCCGACGATTTCATCGCACGGATTCAGCCGAGCGGACGACATGGCCTTTGCGATCACCCAGACCTGTTGCACCGACGCCACCTGCGTGGCTGTCTGTCCGGTCAACTGCATTCATCCCACACCCGACGAGCGGGCCTTCGGCAGTACGGAGATGCTGTACGTCGACCCGAAGGCATGCATCGACTGCGGCGCCTGCGCCGACGCCTGCCCGGTGGACGCCATCCTCCCGGTCGACAGCCTGACCAGTGGACAGCAGGAGTACGCCGGCATCAACGCGGCCTACTTCGAGCAGTCGGAGAATGCCTCGCAGCCGGATGCGGAGGCGGGGACGACGTCGGCAGCGTCGGATGACGTCGACTGCGGACCGAATTTCCACGCCTGGGGCGAGCCCACCTTCGACCGTGTCCTGCCTTCGGACTTCCGGCCGCTGCGGGTGGCGATCGTCGGCACCGGGCCGGCCGGCATGTACGCCGCCGAGGACCTGCTGCTGCACACCCGGAGCGAGGTGACGCTCGTCGATCGGCTGCCGGTCGCCGGCGGACTCGTCCGGTACGGAGTGGCGCCGGACCACCCGGCAACGAAGAAGATGGGCGACGCCTTCGCCCGTTTCTACACTCATCCGCGCGTGCGCATGCACCTCGGCCTGGAGGTGGGCACGAACGTCACGGCCGAGGAACTCGCCGCACACCACGACGCGGTGATCTACGCCGTGGGCGCCGCCACGGACCGCCGGCTCGGCATACCCGGCGAGGACCGGACGGGCAGCGTCTCCGCAACCACCTTCGTCGCCTGGTACAACGCGCACCCGGAGGTCGCACCGGACGCCGTCGATCTCTCGGCCGAGCGTGTGGTCGTGGTCGGCAACGGCAATGTCGCCCTCGATGTCGCCCGGATCCTGGTCTCCGACCCGGAGACACTGGCCGGCACGGAGATCGCCGGCCATGCGCTGGCGGAGCTGCGCCGCAGCAAGGTACGCGAGGTGGTACTGCTGGGACGCCGCGGACCGGAACACGCGGCGTACACCAGGTCCGAGCTGCTCGCCCTGAAGCACCTCCCCGGCGTGGACCTCCTCGTGGACAACCACGATCCACGGATCGGGGCGACGATCGATGCCGCCGGGCCGACGGAGAAGGCGGCGGTACTGCAGGGCGTGGCGCGGGAGGCCGTCGACTGGTCCGTGCCCGCGGGGGCGGCAGGAGGGCGGCGCCGTATGGTGTTCCGCTTCTGCTCCACGCCCGTGGAAGTGTGCGGGGACGAAGGCATCCGCGCGGTGCGTGTCACCGGCGGCGCCGGTGAGCTGGACATCCCGGCCGGCATGGCACTGCGGGCGATCGGCTACCGCGGAGTGCCCCTGGCGGGACTGCCGTTCGACGAGGCCACCGGGACCGTGCCGCACGAGGGCGGCCGGGTGACCGGCAGGCCCGGGACGTACGTCGTGGGCTGGATCAAACGCGGACCCTCGGGCGGCATCGGCGCGAACCGCACGTGCGCGGCCGAGACGGTGGGCACGCTGCTGGCCGATGCGGTGGCGGGCGCCCTGCCCACGCCGACCGGCGGGCCCAAGGCATTCCGCCGCCTCGCCCGGCGCCGACGCCGCTGAGAAGTACACGGGCCAACCATTCGGGCCCAAAGTTTTCTTGTTCAACTTATTGACCGACTTGGGTCACGGCCATAACTTTCGACGCGTCAATGCGTCTAGTGCGTTCAGTAGTTGTATCCGTGTCGATGCACGCTGAAAGGGCCACCCATGCTCACCACTCGTTTACGCCGTGTGTGTACCGCTCTGCTGGCGGGCGCGCTGCTCGGTCTCACCGCGCCACAGGCGGAAGCCGCGACAACACCACCACCGGACACCGACACCACCGTCCGCACCCAGCAAGGCTGGGTGCGGGGTGAGGCCACCGCGGCCGGGCGCCGGTTCCTCGGGATTCCGTACGCCGCACCGCCTGTCGGTGCGTTGCGCTGGCGGCCTCCGAAGGCCGTGGCGCCCTGGTCCGGGGTGCGGGACGCCACCGCCTTCGGGCACCGTTGCGTTCAGGCCGCCGGCTGGGACCCGGGCTATGAGAAGCCCACCCACACCGAGGACTGCCTCAACCTCAATGTGTACAGTCCGGCCGCCGCCCGCCCCGGCCGTAAGCTCCCGGTCATGGTCTGGCTGCACGGCGGCGGGCTCACCGGCGGCGCAGGGGCCGACGTCGTCCCCGATACCTTCGCCGCGAAGGGTTCGGTCGTCGCCGTCACCCTCAACTACCGGCTGGGCGCGATGGGTTTCCTCGCCACACCGGGGCTCGACGAAGAGGCCGGGGACCGCGTCTCCGGCAACTTCGGCATGCAGGACCAGCAGGCGGCCCTGCGTTGGGTGCAGGCCAACATCGCGCGGTTCGGCGGCGATCCGGACCAGGTGACCATCGCGGGTGAATCGGCCGGCGGCCGCTCCGTCTGCACCCACCTCGCCTCGCCCACCGCTCGCGGTCTCTTCCACCGCGCGATCATCCAGAGCGGCGCCTACGGCGACTGCGGCGCGCGGACGCGCCGTGCCGCCGACGCCGACGGCACGTCCTTCGCCGCTTCCGTCGGCTGCAAGGACCCCGCGACGGCCCCGGCCTGCCTGCGCCGCACCCCCGCGAAAGACATTCTCGCCGCTCAGGCGGGACACGACTGGGGGCCGGTGACAGGTGGCTCCTTCCTTCCGGAACAGCCCGCCACCGCCTTCGCGAGCGGCCGCTACGCGAAGGTACCGGTGATCAACGGCGCCAACCGCGACGAAGGCACCCTCTTCGCCTTCGGCAGCTACGACGCCCAGGGCACACCGCTCACCGCCGAGCAGTATCCGCAGGCCCTGCGCACGTCGTACGGCCCCGAGACCGGTGAGAAGGCCCTCGCCCGCTACCCGCTCGCCGACTACCCGACGCCGACGCTCGCCTACGCCGCCACCGTCGGCGACCAGCTGATGGCCTGTCCGGCGCTGCGTCTCAACGACCGCCTCGGCGCGCGCACTCCGGTGTACGCATACGAGTTCGCCGACCGGACCTCACCGCCCTTCGAGTCGCTGCGCAACCTCGGCACCGACTTCCCCTTCGGCGCGACCCACGTCAACGAAGTGCAGTACCTCTTCCGGCACTTCGGGCACGACGCACCGCTCAACGCGGAACAGCGTGTACTGGCGGAGCAGATGACCGCCTACTGGACGGCCTTCATCCGCACCGGTAACCCGCATGTCGCCGGCGAGCCGGACCTTCCCGACCAACGCACCGAGCCGGGGCGCGCCCTCTCCCTGCGCACCGCGTCGGCGGGCGGCAATGCGGTGACCACCGCCCTCCACTCCGACCACCTGTGTGATCTCTGGGACGCGAGCTGAGTTCGCGCTCACCGGCGGGCTGCTCGGCACCTGAGCCATGGGGCCGCCGGCCGCCGGAGCGGCAGTCGCTCCGGCGGCCGGCGTCGCCGGTCAGCAGCGCTTCGAGCTGGCCGCCTGGACGGCCACCGGGTCCCCGGCCTTGCGCAGCGAGCCGACGGCCGCCGTGCATTCCTTCACCGTGGCGGTGCCGTCGGACCAGAATTCCTGGGCGTTGGTGTTCGTCCAGGCTCGGGTGCCGAGTATCTCGTCCTGTGAGTAGCTGTAGACGGCCGTACTGACGTCGTAGTCACCGGCCGTTTCCCGGAAGGAATCCCAGACCCACAGATAGCCGTAGTTCTGCCGGCACTTCGGCGAGTAGAACTGCTTCACCGAAGCGATCTTCACGCCTTGCCGGACGAGGTAGCCCGTTTGACCGATCGCATAGGCGTCGCTGCACACACCGGCCGCCTGCGCCCGTGTGCTGAGCGGATTTCCGGCGGCCGAGGGAGCGGTGGACTTGGCCACGAACCGTTCCGACGGGGCGGGCGCCGGGCCGCTCCCCGCCATCGCGGAGCCGGCCGGCACGAGCGCGAACACACAGGTCAGCCCGACGAGGACACGCTTCGCATTTCTCACGGCAGAATGCCTCCTTGAATTCACACAGGGCATAAGAATTTCCGCTTCGGCATCGATGCGGAACAATTCGATCCGATCCGGCGGAATTCTTCGATTATCCAAGGAGACCGGCGATCTCCGGAAAGGGTTGTGCGCCTGCCCGCCAGTGCTCACGAAAGGCACATAAACAGGAGGGGGAATTCCGGAAATCGCCGAATCAATCGTCGCCCTTCCGCTTCGGGGACGGCTCGGCGGCGCCGGGCTCGAGCGGCGGGGCGGACACCCCGCAGTGGTAGGCGCACGGGGCGCGCTCCGGGGTGCGGGAGCGCACCGTGAGCCAGGCGAGGGCCGCGCCGGCGATCAGGAGTGCCGCGCAGAGCAGGAGGGACCGCCGGTAGGCCGTGGCGAACGCGGTGGGTGAGAGGTACGTTTCCGGGCCCATTCCTGCCAGGAGGGGCAGGGCCGCCACGGCGAGCAGGCCGGCCGCGCGTGCCGCGGCGTTGTTGACGCCGCTGGCCAGTCCGGCGCGGGCGACGTCGACGGAGGCCAGCACGGTGGCAGTGAGCGGCGCGACCAGGAGGGCCATGCCGCAGCCCAGGACCGTCATGGCGGGCAGGACGTCGGCGCGGTAGGAGGCATGGGTGCCGGCCCGCGTCATCAGCAGCATCCCCGCGGCGCACAGCAGTGGGCCGACGACGAGCGGGATGCGCGGGCCGATGCGCTGCGCCAGTTCACCGGAGCGGGCCGAGAGCAGCAGCATCAGCACGGTGGTGGGGAGCAGTGCGGTTCCGGCGGCGAGCGCCGAGTAGCCCGCGGCCACCTGGAGGTACAGCACGGTGAGGAAGAAGAAGCCGCCGAAGGCCGCATAGACGCAGACGGTCACCGCATTGACGGCGGTGAACTGCCGCAGTGTGAAGAGCCACGGCGGCAGCATGGGGTCGGGGTGGTGCCGCTCGACCCGGAGGAAGGCGACCGCGAGAAGTACGCCGGCGGCCGCGGTGAGCAGTACGTCGGGTGCCGCGCCCCGGCCGGGAGCGGCGATCAGGGCATAGGTCACCGCGCCGAGCGCCACCGCGCCCAGGGCGGCGCCCAGTACATCGAAGCGGCCGTGCGTGGCGGGGTCCCGGGTTTCGGGCACATGGCGCGCGGCGATCGGCACGCAGGCCGCCGCCAGTGGCACGTTCAGGAAGAACACCCAGCGCCAGCCGGGGCCGTCCACCAGCCAGCCGCCGAGGAAGGGGCCGATCGCGGTGGCCACGCCGCCCAGGCCGGACCACGCGCCGACCGCCCGGGACCGGTCGTCGGGGTGGAAGACGGCCTGGATGAGGGCGAGCGAACCGGGGGTGAGCAGGGCGCCGCCGATGCCTTGGAGGGCCCGGGCGACGAGGAGTACCGCGGCGTTGGGTGCCAGTCCGCACAGCAGAGAGGCCGCGGCGAACCACACCATGCCGATGAGGAAGATCCGGCGCCGCCCGTAGCGGTCGCCGAGGGCGCCGCCGAGCAGGAGCAGGGCGGCCAGGGTGAGCAGATAGGCGTTGACGGTCCACTGCAGGACGGCCAAGGGGGTGTTCAGATCGGTGCCGATACGGGGCAGGGCGACATTGACGACCGTACTGTCGAGCATCGCCATGCCCGAGCCGAGGACTGCCGTGAACAGGACCCAACGGCCCTGGGCGGTGGTCATCCGTACGGTGCCAGGTGCTGCGAGATGGCTCATGGAGTGAGCATGCACCCACTACCGAACAGAACCACCCGAACAGCCGTGAAACGCTGAACGCGCAGCACAACCGTGCCTCAATACCCGTATGCCATCGTTCTCCAAGAGGCGGCCGACGGGCCGGCGGTGTCTCGCGGCCGCCACGGCCCTTGCCGGCGTGCTGCCGGCCGCGGGGTGCGGCGGGCCGGACGCGCACGACGGCCACGACGGCCACAGCGCGTCGCCCCAGTCGTCCCGCACCACCGCGGCACGCGCGCTCCCCGGTATGCCCCCGGTGCTGAACCCCCATGACCTGTACGCGGCGGACCGGCCGAACAAGCTCTCTCCGGTGGTCAGGGACTTCCCGTCGCGGGTGTACGTACCCAACACCGAGTCGGACACCGTCAGTGTGATCGACCCCAGGACGTACAAGGTGACACGGACGATCCGCGTGGGGCGGCAGCCGCAGCATGTGGTGCCCTCCTGGGACCTGAAGACCCTGTGGGTCAACAACGACCTCGGCAACACCCTGACCGCGATCGACCCCGCCACCGGGAAGAAGGGCCGCACGGTCGACACGCACGACCCGTACAACCTCTACTTCACGCCCAATGGCAAATACGCGGTGGTCATGGCTTCGAAGGACCGCCAGGTGGTCTTCCGGGACCCGAGGACGCTGAAGGTGCGCAAGGCCCTCTCCGTCGACTGCGCCGGGGTCAATCACGCGGATTTCTCCCCCGACGGCCGGTACTTCATCGTCTCCTGCGAGTTCTCCGGTGAACTGCTCAAGGTCGACACGGCGCGGATGGCGGTCATCGCCAAGCAGCGCCTGCCCCGGAAGGGCTCGATGCCGCAGGACGTGAAGATCTCGCCGGACGGCAGGACCTGGTACGTGGCGGACATGATGTCCGACGGCGTGTGGGTGCTCAACGGCGACCGGTTCACCGAGCCCAGGCTGCTGCACACGGGTGAGGGCACCCACGGCCTGTATGTGAGCCGGGATTCGCGCACGATGTACATCTCGAACCGGGAGGAGGGCTCGGTCTCCCTCCTCGACTTCGACAGCGGCCGGCTCGTCGGCAAATGGCACCTCCGCGGCGGCGGCAGCCCGGACATGGGCGGTGTGTCGGCCGACGGCAAGGTGCTGTGGCTCTCGGGACGCTACGACGCCGAGGTGTACGCCATCGACACCCGGAGCGGGCGCACGCTGGCCAAGATTCCCGTGGGCCGCGGCCCGCACGGCCTCGCCGTCTATCCGCAGCCAGGGCGCTACTCCCTCGGACACACCGGGATTTTCCGGTGACCGCCGACCACCTCCCCGCAAATTTGCATCCAAAATTCGCATTTACTAGGCTCCCGGCATGCGCCTGACGAAGTCCACCGACCTCGCACTGCGAACGGTGATGTTCCTGGCCGTACGCGATACCGCGTCGACGGCCCGTGAAGTCGCGCAGGCAATGCAGGTGCCGCATTCGCATCTGGCCAAGGTCGCCGCGCGAATCCAACACCTCGGGGTCGTGGAAGGCCGCCGGGGACGGGGCGGCGGGCTCGCGCTCACCGCCGCGGGGCGGAGGGCGTCGGTCGGATGGCTGGTCAGAGAGCTGGAGGGGGTCGGCGATGTGGTCGACTGCGAGGGTGACCCACCCTGCCCGCTCGCCGGGGCCTGCCGGCTGCGCAGGGCACTGCGCGAGGCCCAGGAAGCGTTCTATGCCTCGCTGGACCCGCTGACCGTGGACGACCTCACCGCCTCACCGGCCGGTCCGGTACTCCTCACTCTGTCGAAGCCCTGAGCCACCGCGCCACCAGGGGCGCCACCCCTCAAGGACACTGCCCTTCAGGGGTGCCGCCCCCCACTCATAAATACGCATCTCAGATACAGATTCATTCAGATTCGGAGCCCCGTCATGCTCTCCCCCGCTTCGGCTGCCACCATCCGCGCCACCCTGCCCGCCGTCGGCGCGGCCATCGGAGACATCACCGAGCGGTTCTACGACCGGCTCTTCACCGCCCACCCGGAGCTGCTGCGGGACCTGTTCAACCGTGGCAACCAGGCGGCCGGGACCCAGCGGCAGGCCCTCGCGGGCGCCATCGCCGCCTTCGCCACCGCCCTCGTGGAACACCCCGAACAGCGCCCGGACGCCATGCTGGAGCGCATCGCGCACAAGCACGCCTCGCTCGGCGTCACCCCCGGCCAGTACGAGGTGGTGCACACCCACCTCTTCGCCGCCATCGTCGAGGTACTGGGTGACGCGGTCACCGACGAGGTCGCCGCCGCGTGGGACGAGGTCTACTGGCTGCTGGCGAACGGCCTCATCGCCATCGAGGCCCGGCTGTACGCCCGGCACGGCGTGCTGATGGGCGACACCTGGCGGTCCTGGGAGGTCACCGAGCGCACCCAGGAGACCGCGGACGTCGTCACCTTCCGCCTCCGCCCGGCCGACGGCGGCCCGCTGCCGACGGCACGCGCCGGCCAGTACGTCTCGGTGCGCGTCCCGCTCCAGGACGGCGCCCGCCAGATCCGTCAGTACAGCCTCTCCGGCGCCCCCGGCAAGGAGACCCGCACCATCACCGTCAAGCGCGACGGCGAGGTCTCGGCCCACCTCCACGACCACGTGCACGAGGGCGACCGGCTCGACGTGTCGGCCCCGTACGGCGATCTCGTACTGCCGGACGCCCGGACGCCGTTGCTCCTCGCGTCCGCCGGGATCGGCGTCACCCCGATGCTGGCCATGCTCGACCACCTCGCGGAGACCGAATACACCGCCCCCGTGACCGTCGTGCACGGCGACCGCTCCCCCGCCGACCACGCCCTGCGCACCGAACAGCGCGCCCTGGCCGGCAAGCTGCCGGACAGCGCGGTGCACTTCTGGTACGAAAACACCGAGGACGCCGAGCAGGGCGACCGCGCCGGTCTGGTGGATCTCAGCGACGTGACGCTGCCGGACGGGGTGCAGGCTTACCTGTGCGGTCCGCTGCCCTTCATGCGGGCCGTGCGCACCCAGCTGCTGGAGCGCGGTGTGCCCGCCTCGGCGATCCACTACGAGGTGTTCGGCCCCGACCTGTGGCTGGCGACCGCCTGAGCCGACCCGAGAGTGGTCACTCGAAGGCGGCGGCCGCCTCTCGCAGTGTTTTCGCCACCGTCTCCGGCGCGTCGGGGCCCGGCGCGCCGGGACGGTAGGTCACCGAGTGCAGCCGGCCGTCGTAGCGGAAGGTGCGGTGGCGCTCGTGCAGCGGCCAGGAGACCGGCGATTTGCGATCGATGCCGACGCTGATGCCCTGGAAGGGCGCCATGCCGATGAGCTGGTGCACACTGCCCGGCACCGGCCGCTCCGCGCCGTCCACGGTGAGGGCGAAGCGCCATCGCAGGCCCCGCTCCGCGGTGGCGGTGAGCAGGATGTCGCGGGTGCCGGGCGGTAGCGGCCCGGCATCCGTCTCGTGCAGCCGGCCGTACTCGTTGTAGGCGAAGTGCAGCCGGCCGCCCTCGACGTAGAGGCTGTAGCCGCCGCCCTGGTCACCGTGCGAGACAAGAACGCCCTGGTCGCCGTCGGCGTACGACTCCAGGCGGACCGCGACCTCGAAGGAGCGGAAGGCGATCAGCCGGGAGGAGCGGTAGCGCTCCAGCTCGGGGGTGCCGGGCAGCAGCCGCAGCTCGCGGGTGTAGCGCTCGTCGGCGGGGTGGCGGTGGGCGAGCGCGCCGCTGCCGTCGGGGAGCGGGAAGACGCCGTTGCGCCAGGCGGCCTCCTCCCACGCGGCCGCCAACTCCTTGACAATATCCGGGCGTTGGGCGGCCAGGTCATGGATCTCGGTGGGGTCGGTGCGGAGGTCGTACAGGGCCCACTCGGCGTCGTCATAGGGCGTGCCGGGGCGGTGCAGGGTGACGAGTTTGTGGCCGTCGCGGTAGTAGCTGCGGTTCCCGGTCATCTCGCAGTACTGCTCGGGGTGGGTGGAGCCGGCGGCCGGGTCGGCGAGGACCGGGGCGAAGCTCGCTCCGTCCACCTCCTGCAGGGGCACCCCGCGGCGCTCGTCCGGGCGCGGGGTCCCGGCGAGTTCGAGGAGGGTGGGGGTGATGTCGGTGACGTACTGGTACTGGGTGCGCAGCCCCTGTGCGAGGCGGCCGTCGCGGACGCCGCGCGGCCAGGACAGCACGAACGGTACGCGCACCCCGCCCGCGTAGGTGTGTCCCTTGTACAGGCGGAAGGGCGTGTTGGAGGCCATCCCCCAGCCGCGCGGGTAGTGCACGAGGCTGCGCGGGCCGCCGATGAGGTCCGGGTCGCGGTCGACGTCGGGTTCCCAGTCGCCGGGCAGCCGCGGGTGGTGCACGAAGCGGCTGAAGTAGGAGCGGGTGCCCTCCGCGCCGCCCTCGCCGGTGCCGCCGTTGTCGGAGGTGAAGACGATGACGGTGTTGTCGAGTTCGCCGAGGGCTTCGAGGGTGGCGGTGAGGCGGCCGAGGTTCTGGTCGATGTTGTCGACCATCGCCGCGTACACCTCCATGTAACGGGCGTAGCGGCGTTGCTGGTCCGCCGTGAGCGAGTCCCAGGCGGGTACGTCGAGTCCGGTTTCGCTGTTGCGGTCGGGCAGGGCGGTGCCGGGCGGGAAGAGGCCGGCTGCGAGCTGGGCGGCGAAGCGCTGGTCGCGCAGTGCGTCCCAGCCCTCGTCGTAGCGGCCGCGGTGCCGGGCGATGTCCTCCTCCTTGGCCTGGAGGGGGCCGTGCACGGCGTTGTGCGCGAGGTAGAGGAAGAAGGGTTTGTCGGGGTCGTGGGCGCGCAGCCCCTTGATCATGGAGAGGGCCTGGTCGGTGAGGTCGTCGGTGTAGTAGTACCCCTCGGGCAGCTCATCGACATCGAGGGGACTGTTGTCGCGCACGAGCTGGTGCGGATGGAAGAGGCTGGTCAGGCCCTCCAGAACGCCGTAGTAGCGGTCGAAGCCCTTCTGCAGCGGCCAGTTGGCGCGGTCGTCGGCGGCGTTGGAGGCCGAGTCGCGTACGAGGTGCCACTTGCCGACGGCGTAGGTGGCGTAGCCGCGGTCGTGCAGGAGTTCCGCGAGGGTGGGGATGTCCTCCGCGATCGTCATGCCGTAGCCGGGGAAGCCGGGGTCGGAGTTGGCCACGTGGGCGTAGCCGACGCGGTGCGGGTTGAGTCCGGTGAGGAGGGCGGCGCGGGCCGGGGAGCACAGCGGCATGGTGTGGTAGTTGGAGAGCCGTACGCCCTGGTCGGCGAGGTGGTCCAGGGTGGGAGTGGGGATCTCGGAGCCGAAGGGGCCGATGTCGCTGTAGCCCATGTCGTCCACGAGGACCACGACGATGTTGGGTGCGCCCGCGGGAGCGGTACGACGGGCGGGCCAGGCGGGCTCGGATGCGGCGAAGGTGCGGGCGATGTGTCCGGGGAAGCCTTCGTAGGGGTCGCGGCGGGGGGTCACGGTGTCTCCTCGGGTGGGCGGTGTGCTGTCATGCGGGCACTGCGCTCGGTGCGGGCCGTTCGTGCGGCGCGACGGGCACGGGCTCCGGGGCCGCCGCGAGCAGCGCCCGGGTGTAGGGGTCGCGCGGGTTCTCGCAGACCTCGTCGGCGCTGCCGGTCTCCACGATCCGTCCGTTGTGCATCACGGCGATGCGGTGGCTGACCTGCCGGACCACCGCGAGGTCGTGGGCGATGAAGACCAGCGCGAGCCCGAGGTCGCGCTGCAGGTCACCGAGGAGGTTGACGATCCCTGCCTGAAGTGAAACGTCCAGCGCGGAGACGGGTTCGTCGCAGATCAGCACGGTGGGTTCGGGTGCCAGGGCGCGGGCGATGCCGATGCGCTGCCGCTGGCCGCCGGAGAAGGCGCGCGGGTGACGGGCGGCCGCCGACGGGTCGAGGCCGACCTGCCGCAGCAGCTCGGCGACCCGCTGTTCCCGCGTCCGGCGGTCGCCGAGACCGAGGGAAATCAGCGGCTCGGCCACCACCTGACCCACCGTCATGCGGGGGTTGAGGGAGGCGTACGGATCCTGGAACACCATCTGGACGGCGCGCCGTACCTCGCGCAACTCCGTGCGCGAGGGCCGGGTAATGTCCTGGCCGCGCAGCCGCAGCGTGCCGCCGTCCGAGGGGTGCGCGTGGGCGAGGACCCGGGCCAGGGTCGACTTCCCCGAGCCGGACTCGCCGACGATGCCGAGGGTCTCCCCCGCCGCGAGGGTGAGGGACACCCCGTCCAGCGCCGTGAAGCCCTTCGTGCGCCCGGTGAGGCCCCGCCCCCGGTACACCTTGCGGATGTTCTCGGCGGCCAGCACAGTACTGCCGGGCGCCGGGCGGTCGATGCGTTCCGGCGCGGCGGGGCCGGATAGTGGTTCGGTACGCGCGGCAGCCGGCGGGCACGCGGCGCGTACTCCGTCGTCAAGGGTGACGAGCCGGGGCCGGGCGGTGCGGCAGCCGTCCTCGGCGAAGGCGCACCGCTCCGCGAAGGCGCAGCCCTCCGTCGGCCGTGCGGGTTCGGGCGGACTGCCGGGAATGCCGGTCAGCCGGGTGCCCGAGGGCGCGGAGAGCCGCGGTACGGCGGCGAGCAGTCCGGCGGTGTAGGGGTGGCGCGGCCGGGTGAGCACCCGGTCGGTGGGGCCGTCCTCGACAACGGAGCCGCCGTACATCACCAGGACGCGGGCGCAGGTGCGGGCCACCACGCCCATGTTGTGGGAGATGAGGACGAGTGCGGTGCCGGTGCGCCGGTTGAGATCGGTGAGCAGGTTCAGGATCTGGTCCTGGACGGTGGCGTCGAGGGCCGTGGTGGGTTCGTCGGCGATCAGGACGTCCGGTTCGCCGGCGAGGGCCATGGCGATGAGGATGCGCTGCCGCTGGCCTCCGGAGAACCGGTGCGGGTGGTCGTCGAGGCGCCGCTCCGGGTCGGGAATGCCGACGAGGCCGAGGAGCTCGGCGGCGCGGGCCCGGCGCGCGGCCCGGTCGCCGTATCCATGCGCGCGAAGCACCTCGTCCAGGTGTCTGCCTGCGGTGAGCACCGGGTTCAGGGAGGTCATCGGGTCCTGGAAGATCATGCCGATACGGGCACCGCGCACGGTGCGCAGTCGGCGTTCGTCGGCCGCCACCAGGTCCTCGCCGTCGAGGAGGACGGAGCCGCCGGTGACCCGTCCGGTGCCGGGCAGCATCCGGGCCATCGCAAACGCGGTCGTCGACTTGCCGGAGCCGGATTCCCCGACGATGGCAAGGGCCTCGCCGCGCCGCAGTGTGAACGACACGTCGCGCACGGCCTGTACCGGTCTGCCGTCGGGCCCGGTGAACTGGACGGAGAGGTCCCGTACTTCGAGTAGTTCGGCGTCGGTCCTCGCGGCCCGCTCACCGGCCGGGGTGCTGGACTGGGCGGTGGTCATCGGCGTATCTCCCGGTTCAGGGCATCGGCCACCAGCGAGAGGCCGAGGACGAGCGCGGTCACCGCGAGCAGCGGCCCCGCGGCGAACTGCGGAGCGTCGGCGAGGTAAGGCATGGACTGGTTCAGCACGCTGCCGAGGGTGGGTTCCGGTGGCCGGACGCCGACGCCGAGGAAGCTCATCGCCCCTTCCAGGAAAACCGCGACGGTGAGCGAGAGGGCGAGCTGCACGACGAGCGGGTCGGCGGCGTTGGGCAGGATGTGGCGGACCAGTGCGCGGGAGGCGGACGTACCGCCGACACGTGCGGCGACGACATACTCCCGTTCCCGCTGGACGAGGATGCCGCCGCGCAACTGCCGCCCGAATACTGGGATTTCGGCGACGGCGATCACCAGGATCACGGGCAGCCGCCCCGGACCGAGCACGGCGGTGACGGCGAGCGCGAGGATCAGTCCGGGGAAGGCGAGGATCAGGTCGAAGACGCGTTGCACTACCGTGTCGGCGACCGGGTGGGCGGCCGCGAGCAGCGCGAAGAGGCAGCCGAGCAGGGCGCCGAGCGGTACGGCCAGGGCAATGACGCCGAGGTCGGTGCGGATGCCGTACAGCACCCGGCTGAGCAGGTCGCGGCCGAGGTCGTCGGTGCCGAGCGGATGGCCGTTGGTACCGGGCGTGGCGAGGCCCAGGCCGCTCTGCGCGGTGGGGTCGTGGCCGCTCAGCAGGGGCGCGAGGAGGCCGCCGAGGACGATCAGCAGGACGAGGGCGAGGCCGGTGAGGCCGCGCGGGGTGCGCAGCGCAGCCAGGTACGGGTGGCGTCGGGCCGGCGCCCTGCGGGCGGCGGGCGCGGTGCTCGGGGTGGCACCGGCGGTCGGTGTGAGGGTGGTCATGGCAGGTCACTCCCACCTGATCCGGGGGTCGAGCCAGGCGTAGACGAGGTCGGTGAGCAGTTGGACGAGGACGAAGACGGTGACCAGGAGGAGGAGCAGGTCCTGGACGACCGGGTAGTCGCGGCGGACGAGGCCCTGTTCGGCGAGCTGGCCGAGCCCCGGCCAGGCGAAGATGGCCTCCACCAGCACGGCGCCGCCCAGGAGTTGGCCGATCTGCATGCCGAGGACGGTGACGACCGGCGGCAGTGCGTTGGGCAGTGCGTGCCGCCACAGCAGCCTGCGCGGCGGGACACCCGCCGCGGTGGCGGTGCGGACGTACTCCTCGCCGAGGGTCCGCTCGATGCCGTCCTTGAGGTAGCGACCGAGGACGGCGGCGCTGGGCAGGGCGAGGCACAGCGACGGCAGCAGCAGGTACTGCACGGAGAGGTCGGGCGCTTCGAGCAGTGGCACCCGCCCGCCGGAGGGCAGGAGGCGGACGGCCACCGAGAAGACGAGCACGAGCAGGACGCCGGTGACGAAGGGCGGCACGGACAGTGCGCCGGTGGTGGCGACGCGGACGGCGGTACGGACCCCACCACGGCGAGACGTCGCGCCGAGCACACCGAAGGCGGTGCCGAGAAGGACGGTGAACAGCAGGGCGCCCAGGGTCAGTTCGACGGTGGCGCCCAGTCCTCCGGTGATGAGGTCGGCAGTGTCGCCGCCGATCACGTACGAGGGACCGAGGTCACCGCTGACCAGTCCGCCGATCCAGGAGCCGTACTGGGCGAGCAGGGGCTCGTTCAGCCCCAGCCGCTCGCGGATGGCGGCAACGGTGGCGGCGTCGGCGTCCGGCCCGGCGAGGGCGCTCGCGGGGTCGCCGGGGACCAGCCGCAGAATGCCGAAGATCAGGAAGGAGGCGAGAAGGAGGACGAGGAGAGCGGACGGCAGCCGCTTGAGGAGGTAGCTGCGCATGATCACACCAAGTAGGCGTCGTCGAGGTTCAAGTACAGGAACTTGTTGAGCGTGGCGCCGCGCAGCTTGCTGCTGGCGACCTGCACACTCCCCTGGACGACGAGGTCGATGATGAACGCCTCGTCGAGCAGGACGTCGGAGACGCGTTGTTCCAGGGCGTGCTGCCGTGCGGTGCCCGCTCCGGCGGCCGTCCACGCCTCCCGCACCACCTCCGTGTAGTGCTCCGAGCGGTACTTGGAGGTGTTCTTGGCCTCGTTGAAGGGGTACGCACTCACGGCGAGGGTGGCGGGCTGCACCTGCGCGAAGCCGTGGTCCATGGTCCACAGGGCCGGCATGTCCTGCGAGATGAGCTTCTTCTGCGCGGTGGCCGGGTCGGTGGGCTGCAGTGTGACGCGGACGCCCGCCTGCTGGAGGTCGTACTGCACGGCCTCGGCGATGGCCGTGGATTCGGGCGAGTTGAGGTGCAGCAGGGGTGCCGTGAGCCGGCTGTGGCCTGCGGATTTCAGCAGTCGGCGGGCCTTCGCGGGGTCGTAGGTGTAGTGGGTGCGGTTGGCCTCGGTATAAGCCGGGGACGACTTGGGCCAGGGTGCGGCGGAGGCCAGGCCGTAGCCGCCGAGGGACTGTTTCAGGATCCGCTCGCGGTCCACCGACCAGGCCAGCGCCTGCCGGACGGTCTTGTCGTCGAAGGGCGGGATGGTGGTGTTGACGCCGAGATAGCTGGCGCCGGCGCCCGTGTCGTACGTGGTGACCACGAGGTCGGGGTTGTCCCTGACCGTGCGGATGCTCTTCCCGGGCACCTGGAAGGACAGCTGGGACTGGCCGGAGCGGAGGGACGAGATCAGGGCCTCGGCCTGCGGTATGACGCGCAGTTCCACCGCGTCGAGGTAGGGGCGTCCGGGCTTGAAGTACCTGTCGTTGCGGGTCAGGCTCAGGCTGGAGCCGGGGCTCCACTTCTTCAGCCGGAAGGGGCCGGTGCCGTTGAGCGTCTTGCCGGTGACGGCCTGCGCGACGGTGCACCGATCCGGGATGATCATGAACTCGAAGAGGTCGAAGAGGTTGGTCACCGGATGGGCCAGCTTCAGCACCAGCTCGTGGTCACCGCGCTTCTCGAAGCCGGCGACGGCGGCAGCGGTGGCTCTCAACTGGGCCGCGTGCTGCGGGTCCTGCAGGTTCCGCACCGCGAAGATGACGTCGTCAGCGGTGAACCGGCGGCCGTCGTGGTACGTCACATCGCCCCTGAGCCGCAGGGTGATGCTGCGGCCGTCCTTCGCGTACGTCCACGACGTGGCGAGTTCCGGATGCGGCTTCAGCGCGTCGTCGTACCGGGTGAGAGTGTTGAACAGCAGCCGGTTCTGGAGGGGTTGGGAACTCTGGGAGAACAGCAGGCTCGGAGTGAAGTCGCTGTTGATGGCCACGCTGACGGTGCCGCCCCGGCTGGGACCGCTGTCGTCGTCGGCCCGGTGGCTCGAAGCGGACACCGCCGAACGGCAGCCGGTCAGGACCGATCCGAGCAGCAGGGCGCCGGCGCCGGTGGCACGCAGGGCGCTGCGCCGGGAGGGGTGGGGAGACGGAGAAGGGTACGGCTCGGTCATGGGGCCTGCCTGATGACGAGGTGATGGCGTGGAGGGCCGGTGCCCGAAAGTTCATTTCGCTGCGGCAGCAATCAATGGCTGACGAGGCTCACACCGGACGGCTGAGGAACATGCAACGGCCCGACACCCGCGTGAAGGCAGGGGATGGCCTCAAGGCATGGTGAGAAAGGAGGGGGAATCGACTCAGACGGCACAGACCGCGCTGGCCTGCCGACAGAGGTCGACGTGCCTGCGGGCGATGAGGCGCATGTCCGGATTCACGCGAGCAATATGACAGTGACTCCCACGACCGGTCAACCGACGTCCATTGCCGACGCACCGTCAGTTGTTGCACCCGTGTGTACCTCGTATGTCGACCGCGCCGCGAGAGCCCGCAGAGGCCGCCTGAACAGGGGATTCAGTACGACGGTGCCGGCCGCGACCGGCAGTACCTCGCGTCCGGCATGTGGACTCACGATGCGTTCCGGGTCGTCGCACACGTGCGACAGATCGACCGCCGCGCCCCGGATCTCCGCCAAGTACCCCGGTTCCCGGCCACTGGAGATCTCGGTGATCACTACGAGGTCGGGGTTGAGCACATCGAGCAGGAGCGCGGTGGCGCGCCCCACGGCCCTGGCCCGCTCGCGCAGCAGCCGGTCGGCCCGTGCGTCCCCGGCCGCCGCGGCCTCCACCAGCAGCGCGGCGTCCGGCTCGGGAATGATGCCGCGGCGCACCGCCGTACGCGCCGTCGCGGTGTCGGAAGCCGTCGCCCCGAGACAGCCGACGCGCCCGCAGTCGCAGGCCACCGTCGAGTCGGGCACCGGCAGATGGGCCACGTCACCGGCGCCCGCACGCGGCCCGCGGTGCACCACACCCGCGATACCGACCGCGGCGTCGACCACGTTGCCGATGAAGAGATGCACCAGGCTGCGGCGGGCCGCCGGCCGCCCGAACAGGATCTCTGACTGGGCAATGGCACGGGCGTGGTTGTCGACCGCGGCCGGCAGGCCCAGCCGCGCGGCGAGGGCGCTGCCGAGCGGGCGGCTCCGCCAGCCCAGCAGGTCGTGCCGGACCACGGTGCCCTCACGCGGCTCGATCCAGCCGCCCATCGCCGCGCCCACCCCGAGCAGCGGCCGCCCGGGCGCGGCTGTCGCGACGAACTCCCGCAGCCCGCCCAGTACATGCTCCTGAAGATGCTCGGCGGCGATCCCCTCGTGGGGGAACACCTCCTTGGCCAGCACCGTGCCACGCAGGTCCACGATGCCGAACGTCGAGGCGGGCACGCCGATGTGCACCCCCGCCGCGACCGGTCCGCCGTCGGCGGTGTGCAGGTCGACGGGAATCTGGGGGCGGCCCACACCGCCGCTTTCGGCGCGGCCCGGCACCTCGCGCGCCAGGCCGAGCCGGGCGAGGTCGGTGCACTGCCGGGAGACGGCCGCGGGGCTGAGCCCGGACAGCCTGGCGATGCCACTGCGCGCCACGGGGCCGTGATCGAGCACCGTCCTCAGCACGGCGGCGGCGTTGGCCTCGCGGCGTCCGTCACCCGCCATGCGCGGACCGGGGGTGGCAGGTGTCATCGATCGGCCTTCCTGGTTTTCCTATGTCCTATGTGGTGTGCACATTGCCGCAGTTGGTTTTCACATTGCCGCAGCGTGAAATCCCTGCGCCGGGACGACGGCGGGGCGGCAGTGGGCGCCCGAGCGGCCCCCCGCTTCCGGTTCCGTCCCAGCGCTTCGGTAATCGTCGCTGGTCAGGACCGTTTTCGCAGCCGTACGCCGATGACGCAACGGCCCCGGCTCAGAGGCCGATTGAACCATCAGGCAGCGCTGTGTGGGGAGTCCGCGACCGCTTGACGCGCCTTCGCGGACGCTGCGACGCTCCCGGTCATTCCTTCCGCTCCGAATCGAATTCCAAGTCGAATCGAGCCCGGACGACCTCCACCTCCGCCTCCGTCTCCACCTCCACCATCACCTCCGTCTCCGCCTCCACCTCCGCCTCCGC
>NZ_NHSG01000353.1:0-13560 GCF_020024005.1 Streptomyces purpurogeneiscleroticus | reverse complement strand
GAGTCGGGGAGACGACCTCGGGGGCAGGAGCCGGAGGTCAAGGAGTCAGGAGCCGGAGGTCAGGAGGTTCAGGAGCCGAAGGCCGCGGTGGCTTCTGCTGCGCCCGCGCGCACGACCTCGATGATCCGGTCCGTGGCGCGGGTGATGCGGTGGGCGGGGCCGATGACCGTGAGGGACGCGGCGACGGTACCGGCCTGGAAGACGGGCGCGGCGACGGCGGCGACGGCCTCGTCGTACTGGCCGTGGCTGACGCTGTAACCGGTCCGGCGGATCTCGGCGTAGCAGGCCAGGAGCGCGTCGAAGTCGGTGATGGTGTTGTCGTTGAAGCGTTGCAGAGGGGTGGTTCCGAAGATCTGCCGGAGCTCCGCCTCGGGGTAGTGGGCGAAGATCGCGTGCCCGGAGGCCCCGGCGTGGCCCGGGATGAGGGCGCCGACGATCGCGGTGTAGCGGATGGGGCCGGTGCCGTCGACGGCCGCGGCGCAGCGGTAGCCACTGCCGTTCGGGACGTTCAGTACGACACTCTCGCCGGTCTCCCGCAGCAGCTGTGCGAGGATCGGGCGCACCAGCGACGGCAGAACGCCACTGTGCTCACCGACCCGGGCCAGCCGGGACACCGAGGGCCCGAGACGGTAGCGACGGGTGGTGGGGTCGCAGACGAGGAAGCCGCGGGCGGTGAGCGTGGTGAGCAGCCGCTGTGCCACGGCCTTGTCCCAGCCGTGGTGGCGGGCGAGCTCGCTCACGCCCCATTCGGGGCGCCGTTCGGAGAAGGTGAGCAGCGCGACCAGAGCGCGGTCGGCGCTCTGCAGGATGCCTCCCGGTCCGGGAGCCCTGCGAGCAGCCGGTTCCTCGGGGCTCGCATCGGCCATGTGTCCGCACCTCTCTTGCCGGGACCGGCCCCTGTTTCCGCCAGTCGGTGCGCTCAGCGCAACGCCGTTGCGCTGAGCGGCGAGAACTATGTGCCTGCGGAGCGGGGGTGTCAAGAGGTTGCCATCTCCGATTGCCGAACTCCTGCCTCGTCACGACGTGTCGTCTTCGGCAGCCAGCGGACGGCGAGAACGCCCAGTGCGCCATGGAGAAGGCCGGCGGTGGCGGCAGCGGCGTGCAGACCGGTGACGAAGGCGGTCTTCGCCTCGTCGATCACGGCGGGCGCGAGGCCGGGAAGCCGGAGCGTCTCGTCGAGGGTGCCGGCGAGGTCCGGTCCCTGGAGCCGGAAGACCAGGGCGGCGAGCGAGCCGAGGAGCGCGATGCCGAGCGCGTTGCCGATCTCGTTGCTGGTTTCGGCGATCGCGGCCGCTGACCCGGCGCGTTCCGCGGGAACCGCGGCGACGGCGGTGTCGGCGACCACGCTGAACGAGATGCCGTAGCCGACGCCGGCGATCACGGTGGACGCGAGGTACCAGCCGATCCCGCCGGAGACGCCGGTGGGCAGCAGCAGGAGCATGCCCGTGGCGATGAAGAAGTGGCTCGTGATGAGTGCTGCCCGGGTGCCGAAACGCCCGACCAGCGCCGGTGTGACGATGCTGGTGACGGTGAGCACGGCGGCGCCCGGCAGCGCGAGGAGCGCCGCGTGCAGGACGGGCAGACCATGGACGGACTGGAGGTGGATACCGGTGAGGTAGGCGGCGGCCGACCAGGCAGCCAGGGGCAGTAGCCCGGTAATGATCGCGATGGTGAACACCCGGTCGCGGAAGAGGCGGAAGTCGATCAGCGGGTGCTCCAGGCGCCGTTGGCGCCGGACGAACGCCCCCAGGATGCCGACGCCGACGACGCCCGTGGCTGCCGGGAGCGCGGTCAGCCCCTCCGCGGCGGCGTGCTTGATCGCGTATACGGTCAGCAGAAGACCGACAGCGGAGAGCAGGATACTGACGACATCGATGCGGCCGGGCCGGGTGGTGCGTACTTCACGGAGCAGGACCGGGGCCAGCAGCAGGAACAGCAGGACGACGGGGAGATTGATCAGGAAGACCGACCCCCACCAGAACCGGCTCAGCAACTGCCCGCCGACGACCGGGCCGATCGCGAACCCGGCGGCGAAGGTGGCGGCGAAGATCCCGATCGCCCTGGCCCGTTGGCGCGGGTCGGTGAACAGTTCGCTGAGTACCGCCAGCGCCGACGGCAGCAGCGTGGCACCGGCCACGCCCATCAGCGCCCGGAAGGCGATCAGCGCTTCCGGACCGGGCGCGAACGCCGCTCCTGCCGAGCCGATGCCGAACACCGCGGCGCCGGTCATCAGCAGCTTGAGCCGGCCGTACCGGTCGCCGAGGGCGCCGAACGCGATGAGCAACGACCCGACCGCGAAGCCGTAGACGTCCAGGATCCACAGCGCCTGATCGGCAGTCGGTGACAGCGCCTCGGTGACCTTGGGCATCGCCAGGAACAGGACCGAACCGTCCATCGCCACCAGCAGTACCGGGCCGACCGTCACCAGCAGTCCGAGCCAGGCCCGCGGACCGGGCGAGTGAGAAACACGCTGTTCATTCATGCCCTCGACAGTGCGGCGCCGCCAACTCCCCAACCAGCCCCGCGCCATGGGTACACCCGACAGGGATACGCAGGCATCACCGGGGCCGCCTACGCTCGGAGCCATGGAACTGGAGAGTTTCGGTGCGTACCTCAAGGCCCGGCGCGACCGGGTCACGCCCGCCGACGCCGGACTGCCCACCTACGGCACGGCGCGCCGCGTACCGGGCCTGCGCCGCGAGGAGCTCGCCCAGCTCGCCGGCGTGAGCGCCGGCTACTACACCCGGCTGGAGCAGGGGCAGGCCGGTACCGCCTCCGCCCAGGTCCTCGACGCGCTCGCCCGTGTGCTCCAGCTGGATCCGGCCGAGACCGCCCACCTGCACAATCTCGCCCGGCAGCCCGCCACCTCCCGCCCGGTACGCCCCCGCCCCGAAAAGCCGCATCCGCGCGTACTGGCCCTCCTGGCCTCCCTGGGGGAGTCCATGCCGGCCGTCGTGCTCGGCCGCCGCGGCGACGTGCTGGCCTGGAACCGCACCGGACATGCCCTCTTCGCGGAACACCTCGACTTCGACGCACCCCACGATCTCGTGCGACGGCCCTCGGTCCCGCGGATGTTCTTCCTCGACCCCCTCACCCGCGACCTGCACCGCAACTGGCCCGAACTCGCCCGGATCCACGTCGCGTACCTGCGGCTCACCGCCGGCCGCTATCCCACCGACGCCCGGCTGGCCGAACTGATCGGCGAACTCGCCATGCGCAGCCGTGACTTCGCCAAGCTGTGGGCCAAGGGCGACGTCGCGGACTGCACCGTGGGCACCATGAATCTGCAACATCCCACCGTCGGCGGGGTCAACGTCGACTACCAGGTGTGGCTCCAGCCCGACAGTCCCGACCACCGGCTGGAGGTCTACACACCCAACGACACCCCCTCGGCCGACGCGCTGCGACTGCTGACGCGATGGACCGCGGAGTCGGCGACCCGGCCGGTACGAATCTGGTGAATTGCTGCTTTCGGTGAATAGCCTGTGCGTGTGACACTCACCAGTGAGCTCGCCCGCCCCCATTCCTGGCCCGCGGTCGATATGGCGTTCCACCGCCAAGTGGCCGAGTTGGCCGATAATCCGGAAGGCCGACGGCTTCAGCAGGGTCTCGCGTGGAAAGGGAATGACGGGCAGCCGTCCATGTCGCATGGTGTCCCGCTGCGATTGCATTCGGGATGGCGTGAGCGGCTGACGGAATTCGTCGCCGCTTATCATCGGCTGATCGAGACCATCGTGTCCGCCCATGCCGCCGACGCGCGCCTGCAGCGGGTGATGGACGTCCCTGAGGCTTGGGCTCAGGATGTCCTGGCCGCCGACGACGCCCGGGTACATCTCTTCCGGATCGATCTGCTGCCGCAGCCCGACAACGGGTTGAAGGTTCTGGAGACGAATGCCAACTGTCCGGCCGGACTGCGGAGCACGGGACTCGACCGAGCCATGTGGCGGCCGTTTCTCACCGAGCGGGGAATCCGGCTTCCCGAGGCGTTGCCTTCGGACGCGCCGTTGTGGGCCGGCCGGTGGTTCCTCGATCTCGCCGAGCAGGAAACCGGCACCCGACCCGAAACGGTGGCCGTACTGCGACCGCGGGGGAGCAGCAGCGGCAGCGTCGACGGCATCATCGCGGACCTCACCGAGGCCGGAGTACGAGTCGTTGTCGGAGATCCCCGTGACCTGCGCTCGCAGAACGGGGGCGTGGCGCTGGACGGCGAGCCGGTGCGGTACGCCTACTCCAAAATCCGCATCAAGCATCTGATGCGTATGCGTCACGAAGTGGGTCCCTATCTGCGTGCGCTGCGCGATCACACGCTATTCGTGCAGAACGGCCTGCGCGGCCGGTTGATCGGCGAGAGCAAACTGTGCCTGGCCGTACTGTCCGATCCGCAGTTCGCCGGCCTGTTTCCCCCGGAGGCATACGCGCTGGTAAAGCCCAGCATTCCCTGGTCGCGGAATATCGCGCTGTGCGATGCCGCGACCGTACGGGAAATCCGCGCCTGCCCGGAGCGATATGTACTCAAGCGGCCGCTGGATTCACGCGGGGCGGGTGTGGTGGTCGGCCGAGAGGTGCCGGGCTTGTCGGCGTGGGAGGACGCCGTCACGCTGGCGGTCGAGGAGCGGTGGCTGGTACAGGAGTACTGCCACGCTCCCTGGATCGATATGACCCCGCACGGGCAGTCGGGTAAACACGATCTCGCGCTGGGAGCCGTCAACGGCCGCCTCGTCGCGGCATTCAGCCGGGTCGGCACCGAAGAGCGCCTGAACACCGCACGCTCCGGGCGCGCCCACCCCGTGTACCTCTGAAAAGGTCAGAATTTCGGGCCGCCTGCCGTGATTCCGGACTTCCAGTAATCCCGCAGCGTCAGGAAGAGAATGACCAGGGGGAGCATCGACACGAAGGACCCCACCACGACCAGGTGCTGCAGCTGAGGCTCGGTCAGGCCGCTTTCGTTCCAGCTGTGCAGGCCGAGGGTCAACGGGTACAGCCGCTCGTCGTAGAGGAGGATCAGCGGGAGGAAGAAGTTGTTCCAGATGCTGATGAAGGCGTACAGGAAGACGAGCAGGACGCCCGGCAGTATCAGCCGGAGGCCGACCTTGAGAAACAGCCGGAACTCACCGGCGCCGTCGACCCTGCCCGCTTCGAGGAGTTCGGCGGGGAGGGCGCTCGCGGTGTACACCTGCGCGAGGTAGACCCCGAACGGCAGCACCAGCAGGGGCAGGAGCATCCCCCAGTAGGTGTCCACCAAGTGCAGTTTCCGCTCCAGTTGGAAGATGGGCAGCGCCAGGACCGTGTTGGGTACCAGCACGCTGGCGATGATGGTGGTGAAGACCTGGTTCTTGCCCCGGAATTCGTAAACCGCGAGCGCGTAGCCCGCGAGGGCGCAGATGCCCGCGCACGCGGCGGCGCCACCGCCGGTGTACAGCACCGAGTTGAGCATCCAGCGCCAGAAGATCCCGCCGTCGTACTCGCTCAGGGCGACCAGGTTGTCCCACAGGCGGAACTCGGCGGGGAGAAGCCCCGGAGTGCCGTAGAGGTCCGAGCGGCTCTTCGCCGTGGCCAGGGCCAGCCAGTAGAGGGGCAGCAGGAAGTACGCCGCGGTGATGAGCAGCAGCACCGTCGTCAGGCCCCGCCAGAGCCCCTTGCGGGTCGTCACGGTGTGCTCCTTCGTTGCGCGAGGGCGAGGAATCCGAAAGAGAGCACGAAGATGACCGCGGCGAGGACGATGGCCGTCGCGGCGGCGAGTTGCGGGTTCTGCTGTCCGATGGCGATCGTCCGGATCGTCATGTTGGGCGTGTAGGTGCTGGAGACGGCGGGTGTCAGATTCCGCAGGATGGTCGGCTCGGTGAAGATCTGGAGGGTGCCGATGACGGAGATGACGGTGGTCATGACGATTGCCGGCAGCAACTGGGGGATCTTGACCGACCAGGCGATCCGGATTTCCCCGGCACCGTCCAGGCGGGCCGCCTCGTAGGTGTCGCGGGGCAGGCCGCGCAGGGAGGTGTAGAGGATCGTCATGTTGATGCCGATGTAGGACCACGTCACGACGTTGCCCATCGACCACAGCACGACCGAGTCGTCGAGGAGGTCGGCGGGCCCGCCCAACGCCGCGACGGCACCGCTCAGCGGACTTGTGCGGGGCGTGTAGAGGAACCCCCAGGCGAGCGTGCCGATGACGACCGGGACCGCGTACGGCAGCAGGTAGACGGTGCGCAGCACGGAGTACAGGCGGGACGCGGCGGCGTCGAAGACGAGGGCGAGGGCCAGCGCGATACCGAGCATGACCGGCACCTGCACCAGCCCGAACGCGGTCATCCGCAGCACACCGAGAAGCAGCTCGGGCGAGGTCAGCGCGGTCGCGTAGTTGTCGAGGCCGACGAAGTGCAGGGTCCCGCCGCCCAGGCCCAGACCCGAGTAGCGAACGGTGAAGAGGCTGTCGTACGCGGCGAGGACGATCGGCAGGACGGTGAACACGAGGAACAGCGCCAGGAACGGGGCGAGGAAGAGGTAGGCCACGCGGTCGGTCCGGCGCTGCCGGCTGCCTCCGTTCATCGCCGGCCGCCCCCGCTCGATTTCGCTGTGCCGGGGACGGTCACACTGAGTCCTTTCGCCGTCAGCAGCGCGACGGTGGCGGACTGCACTTCCGTCATCAGTCCGGGCAGCTTGCGGCGGCCGTCGGCCACGTCGGCCAGGCCGCCGTTGAACGTCGCGTAGGAATGTTCCATGCCCGGGCCGTAGGACCACCTCGTCGACAGCCGTTGTGCCGCGTCGACGAAGAGCCGGTTGATCCGCTGGTTCCCGAAGTACGCGACTCCGGGCGCTGCGGCCGCCAGGTCCAGCCCCGTTGTGGCCGCCGGCAGCAGCCCGGACGCGTGGATGAGGATCCGGAGGCTCTCCGGGTCGGTGTTGAGCCACAGTGCGAACTCCGCCGCCTCCCGGGGGTGGTCCGACGCGGCGGAGACGATGTTGGCACTGCCTCCCGTGTCGCCGGTCGCCTCCGAGCCCTCCCAGGTGGGGATCGGAGCCACGGCCCATTTACCGGCCTGATCGGCGGCGTTGGTCGCGAGGACTTCGGAGAACCAGGAGGCGTGCGAGAGGGCGAGGATCTCGTTGCGCTGGATGGCGTTCCAGGTAGCGGGGCCGTATGCCTGGCGCGGCACTACGAGGTCCTCGTCGAGGAGCGTCTGCCAGTACCTGGCTACGCGCTGGGACGCCGGAGTGTCGATGGCAGCCACCCACGACTGGCCCTTGATGCCGGACCACTGCGTGCCGGACTGCCACAGCAGGCCCTGCCACCACCGCTCGTCGTTCGGAGGCAGGGCCGTCAGCCGGGCGCCGGGGTCGGCCCTGCGCACGGCCTCGGCGGCAGCCCGGAACTCCTGCCAGGTGCGCGGGACGGTGATGCCGTACTCGGCGAAGAGGTCCTTCCGGTAGTACAGGACCGTCGGCCCGGTGTCCTGCGGGACGCCGTACACCTCCCCGCCGAACGCGACCGACTTCCACGCGGCCGGGGAGAACCGGCCGGCGGCGTCACCGACGTAGTCGCCGATCGGGGCCGCCCGGCCGCTGATCGCGTAGTCGGGCACCAGGAACTGGCTGATCTGCGTGACGTCGGGACCCGCGCCGGCGTCGATCGCCGTCTGCACCTTGGTCTGATCGTCGCCCGACATGGCCTGGTACCGCACCGTGACGCGGTCGTGCGTGGCGTTCCACTTCTGTACGGCCCGCTCGATGTCCGGGACCCACGACGCGAAGGTCAGCGTCACACTCCCGGCCGTCTTGCCGGCGGGCGCACACGCCGCGAGACCGACGACCACGGTGAGGAGCACGGCGGCGAGGAGCGCGCGCAGCGCCCTGCCGCCGGACGTCCGGATGTGCACTGATCGCACTGCTCGCCCTTCGGTCAGAGGTGCTGCGCGCTGTTACCGGTTTACCGGAATCGTCCCCGGTGGTGTGCGACATACGGCTCGATGTCGGCCGGGCCCACGGGAGCGAGGTCCAGACCGGCGAGCTGGGCCAGCCCTGCCGCGCGGTCCGTGCTGAAGCGCGCGGCACCGTCGCGGAACACCCTGGCGAGTCCCTGCCCGAGCACATCGTCCTGCACATTCGACGGCAGGGGCAGGACCGCGAGGGCCCGGGCCAGGTCCCGGTCCCGCGGATCACCTGCGGATGCCGCCTGCAGTACGTGCCAGAACTCCTCGTAGGCCGCCTTGCGCAGGCCGAAGGCGTCCCCGAAGGCACCCAGCAGTTCGTCGAGCGCCAGGCCGTGGGGGCGCAGCAGGTGGAAGTAGCCGTCCCGGCGGTGGGTGACGGCGGTCAGCAGCAGCTCCCCGACCTGGTCGACCGGCGTGTAGTCGACGGCCACATCGCTGGTGACATACATGCCCACGCGCAGGCAGGCCCGGACGAGCAGTTCGATGCGCGAGCCGGCGTGGGGCACACCGGTGCGCGTCGCGGGCATGACCTCGCCGAGGCGGTGTACGGCCACGGTCATCCCGCGGTCGGCCGCGGCCTGCACCAGCCGCTCCGCCACCCACTTGGACTGGCCGTACCCGGTTCCGGGCGGCTCCGCGTCTTCGAACGGCGCCTCCGGTACGAGGGGCGGGGTGACCGCGCCGGTCACCGCATCCACCGGGCGGCCCGGGCAGGCGGCGAGGGTCGAGACGAAGTGCACGTGGGCGGGCCGGGCGGCGGCCGCAAGCCGCAGCAGCTCGACCGTGCCGGTCACATTGGCGGAGCGGTGGGCGGCGTAGCCCCGTACCAGATTCACCAGGGCACCGGCGTGCACCACCGTGTCGACCTCTTCGGCCAGCCGCCGGCGGTCATCGCGCGACAGGCCGAGCCCGGGCCGGGTGAGGTCGCCGGGGACGGCGTCGATGCGGCCGGCCGTCTCCTGCGACCACAGTCCGTACCACTGGAGGTTGGCGGTGATGCGCCGGAGAGCCGCCTGCCGGCTGTCGGCGCGGGCGAGGCAGTGGACGGTCGCGCCGGTGCGCCGGAGCAGGTCGTGGAGGAGTTGGGCGCCGACGAATCCGGTGGCGCCGGTGAGCAGCACCCGTTCGACGGGAGGGGAGGGGCCGTGCGCCGCGGTGAGGTTGATGTCCGCCGGGAGCCGCAGGTCCGCCGGGAAGTCGGCGGGGGCCAGCGGGCGCTGCGGCGGAGTGGTCGCGCGTCCATGTGCCGCAGTTCGTTCGTGTACTCCCGTTGTTTCGCGTACTCCCGTTGTGTTGTCCAGGTGGGCGGCCTGCGCGGCCACCGTGGACAGGGCGACCACATCGCCGACCGAGAAGGCTGTGCCGAACCGTTCCGTGATGGCCAGCGCGAGCCGCAGGGCGCCGAGCGAGTCCCCGCCGCTGTCGAAGAAGTCGTCCTCCGCGCTGTCCACGGGCGCCGGGAGGGCCTCGGCCCAGAGGTCCAGCAGCGTCTGTTCTGTTGCGTTGCGCGCGGGTGCGGGAGCGGGCGCGGCTGCGCGCGCCGCGGTGTCGAGCATGTCGGCGAGGGCCTGTCGGTCCGCCTTGCCGTTGCCGTTGACCGGCATCGACGCAAGAACGGTGAACCGCCCGGGGGTCAGCTCCGCCGGCAGTTGCGTCCTGACGTGGCGCTTCAGTTCGGCGGCCGTCAGGCCCTCGGCCGTGCCGTCGTCCGTCGGCGGGCCGCCGCGCACGGTGACGAACGCGGCCAGGTGCGACCTGCCGCCGTGCTCGCGGACCAGCACCTTGGCCTCGCGTACCAGCGGATGCGAGGCGATCGTGTGCTCGACCTCGGAGAGCTCCACGCGCACGCCACCGACCTTCACCTGCTGGTCCTGCCGCCCGTCAAAATGGAGCAGCTCGTCCGCGCCGTAGTGGCCCAGGTCCCCGGTGCGGTACATCAACGGGCCGGCCAGTTGCGGGAAGGGATTCGGTACAAACGCCTGAGCGGTCCGCTCGGGGGCGCCCAGGTAACCGGCGCCCAGGCAGTCCCCGCCGATCCAGATGTCACCGACAGCGCCGGGCGCGACCGGCCGCAACTCCTCGTCGAGGACCGCGGCCCATGTGTTGTCGATGGGACGCCCGATCGGCAGGGGCGCGGCGTCGTCGGGCGACACATCGTGGAACACCATGCCGATGGATGCCTCGGTGGGACCGTAGGTATTGGTGATCCGTAAGCCCGGCAGCATCTCCTGCAGCGCCCGTACGCTGCCGTGGTTGATCTCTTCACCGCCGACCAGCAGCGTCCGCAGCGAGGACAGTCGGGGTATCAACTCCGGTCGGGAGATGAGCAGTTCAACCAGGGCACCGAGAATCGTCGGGACGAAGTCCGTCATCGTCACCCGGTGCCGGTCGATGACCGCAACGGTCCCGGGCAGGTCGAGAAGGCCGCGCCGTTCGGGGATGACGACCCGGCCACCGCAGCTCAGCGGCCACAGCAACTGCCACAGCGACGAGTCGAAGGTGTGCCGGCTGTTCTGCAGGACGATGGGCCGCTCCTGCGCGTCGAGGAAGCGACGGCTCATGTGGTGCAGGCGGTTGACCAGCCCTCGGTGCAGGTTCAGGGCGCATTTGGGGGTGCCGGTCGAGCCGGAGGTGTAGAAGCCGTAGGCGAGGCCCTCCGGACCGGCCGGCCCGTCGACCGGCGCCTTCGGCCCGGCCGCGCTGCGCCGGGCATCGACCGTCAGCGCGGGGATTCCGTGCCAGGCCCCCCGGGGCCCGCCGGGGGACAGCAGCACGAGCTGCGGCGTGCAGGCACTCACCATGATGCGCAGCCGCGCCGCGGGCCACTGCTCGTCGAGCGGTACGAACGCGGCGCCGGCCCGCAACACCGCCAGCATGGCGAGCGGCAGCTCGGGGCCGTTGCGCATCACCAGCGGGACGAGTGCGCCGCGGCGCACCCCCCGGGCGGCCAGCCGGCCGGCCAAGGAGTCGACCCCGGTCATCAGCCGGCGGTAGGACAGCACATCGTTGCCGAACTCCACCGCGGGGGCTTCGGGGTGGCGCGTGGCGACCTCCTGGACGAGGTCGGGTACGGAACGGTCCGCGCGGTACGGGACGGTGGGTCCGCTGAACCGCTTCACCTCGCGCTCGTGCAGGGACTGTACGTCCATGAGACCTCCTGGACCGGTCGAACGAGCCGCCCTTGCCCGCGAGGGAGCGGGCGAGGGCGGCGGTACCGGCCGTTGGCGGCGGACCTTATGCCTCCATGGCCATCCAGCTGATGTACCAGTCGTGACTGACGGCGTAGTCCACGGTCAGCGGGCGGCCGTCCTGCCACCGCACATAGATCCGGAACCCCTTGGGCGTGGGCGTGTAGATCGTGTTTCCGCCGGTCGTCGTCCACATGGAGTCGCGGCCGCAGAGGTTGGCCGTGTACACCGGGGTCTCGGTGAAGTTTCCTGCCGAGGTGTCGACATCGATGTAGATGCCGGTTCCGTTCTCCTGCTCCTGGTGCTGCTTCCAGTCTTCGACCGGGGTATTGCCTCCGACGATCTTGGGAGTAGCCATGCAGGTCTCCTCGCGCGAATGAGGGAAAGTGAGTGACGGATGAATGATTCCGCGCCGCCTGGATCGCGCGGATAATGAATCATTCTTTTGTCGAGTGTGCGGGGCGGGGAGAGTGAACACAAGGCCGTTCGGGCGGCGCTTCTCGGCCATTCCCTTTTCGCGGATGAATGGCTTTTTCATGGCTGGCGCAACCCAGTGCTGTCTTTTTCGAGAGGCCGGGAATTACGCCTCTCCTGGCCCGTGTGCATTCGCGACCGGGGGCAGTGTTTTCCCGGTACCGGTACGGTCGCCGAGCAAATCCCAGGCGAGCAGTCCCGCCCCCAGACAGCCGGCCTCGTCACCCAGAGCGGCGGGCAGCACTTCCGGCATGACCTGGAACGTCAGCCGCCCGGCGAGCTGTTCGCGCAAGGGGTGGAACAGCAGGTCGCCGGACCGGCCGAGCCCGCCGCCCACGATGACGGCCGAAGGGTCGAAGAGGGTGACGCCGACAGCGAGCGAATCGGCCAGCGCTTCCACGGCCTCCGCCCATACTCCGGCCGCGACGCGGTCCCCCTCGGTGGCGAGGCGGACCACAGTGGCGGCATCCGTCGGGGCTCCGCCGTCCAACCCGGCCAGCCGCCGGTACCGCTTGACGACCGCGGGACCGCCCGCCACCGTGCTCAGACAGCCGCGCTGGCCGCAACCGCACGGGTCGCCCCCGGGCCGCACCACGACATGCCCGAGCTCACCGGCCCGCCAGTGCCCACCGGTGAACGGCCGCCCGCCGAGCATGACCGCCGCCCCGACTCCGGTACCGACGGGCACGAAGAGGAACACCTCGTGCCCGCGCCCGGCGCCGAGCCGCGCCTCGGCAACGCCGCCGGCCCGTACATCGTGTCCCAGCGCGACGGGCAGGCCGGTGCGCTCGGCCAGCAGCCTCCGCAGCGGCACGTCCCGCCAGCCGAAGGAAGCCGAGAAGACGGCGACGCCCGCCGACTCGTCGATCACCCCGCAGGCCGCGACGCCGAGGGCGCGGACCGCCACTCCCTGCGCCACCGCCGCGTCGAGGAGGCCCGCGGCACGGTCGAGTACTGTGCCGACGGCCGCCTCCGGGTCGCGCCCCGCAGCCCGGACGGGGTGGTGGGCGACGGCGCTCAGCGGTCTGCCGTCCGCGGCGACGAAGGCCGACTTGATCGCCGTACCGCCGATGTCGAGGCCGAGCACGGCGCTTTCGCCGAGTGGGCTGCTCACGCGGTCCCGCTGAGGCGCCCGGTGCGGAACGGGATGGTGACCCGGTGGCTGACCTCGTCGCCGTGCACGGGGTGGCCATCGGGGTTCAGCACCGAGTACGACTCGATCCGCGCCCGGTACAGCCGGTTGGGCGCGGTGTCCCGGAACTGCGCGGGCGGCTGGTACCGCTTCGCGCGCTTCGCCGGGTCCGGGTAGCGGCGGGAGTAGTACACCTCGCACCCCTCGTCCAGCGCTTCGCCGTGCAGCACCTCGGCCCGGCCGTGTGCGTAGAGACCCTGGCCGCCCCCGTCGGTCGGATTGGAGTCGAATACGACGATCGAAACCACCGGATTGTGCTCGATGTTCAGAGAATGCACGGCGTCCGTTCCGGAAATCCAGTAGAAAGCGTCCTGGTCGTCCCAGGCGTGCGCCAGCGGAGTCACCATCGGGACTCCTGCGGCCGAAGCGGTGCCCAGTGTCATATAACGAGTCGTGCGAAGTATCTCGGCTGCGGTCTCGCAGAGTTCTTCGATCGAGACGGACACGGTGCCCTCCAGTCGCCCCCGTTGCGGAATGATGGCTGCCCGGTCGGACGCGTATACGGAATCTTCCGCGCGCTCAGTGTAAAGAGGCCCGGCAGTAGCGCCAAGAGTTCTTCAGCCCATGTCTCCGGCGAGAAGCGCTTGCGCCTGTTCGCGGGCGTGGGAGATGGGGTCCGGGAAGATGTTCAGGCCGTGGGCGACGAGCGCTCCTTCGTGCAGCAGCATCAGTGTCCGGGCCAGCGGGCCGGCCCGACCGGGGGCGATGTCCCCGGCGAGGCGGGTGAACAGGTCGAGCATCCACTGCTTCTGCCCGGTGATGATCGGGTGGGCCGGGT
>NZ_NHSG01000352.1:0-23356 GCF_020024005.1 Streptomyces purpurogeneiscleroticus | reverse complement strand
CGGCAGGGGCAGCGGCAGGGGCAGCCGGCTCGGGTGCGGGGTAGCGCTGAGCGAGGCCCTCGAGGAGTCTGCGGTATGCCTCCAGTCGTTCTGCTTTGGGTTCGGCGCGGCCTGCTTCCCATGCCTGGATGCTCTGTACGCGTGCGCCAAGAGCCTGGGCGACGGCGGCCTGGGTGAGCCCGGCGGCCTCCCGCAGCCGGACCCGCTCGGACGGGGCAGGCAGCACGGTGCCCTCGTCAACGGCGGCCAGGAGGGAGTCGATGGCGGAGAAGAGCTCCTCGGGCTGGTGATTCATCGGTACTCCCCTCCCCTACCGGACGCCCTGGCGGATCTCTTCGAGCCGCGTCATCAGCCGTTGGTAGCGTTGCGAGGCGGCCTGGGAGGACTTCATGCCCTGGTACCCGGCGATCTGCCGCCAGTCCAGGCCGCGACGCCGGGCCTCGATGATCACTTGGGTCTCGAGCCGGTCCAACTGACTGCGCATGCCCTCGAACAGGCTGAGCGCCGCGCCGAGATCGTCGGGAGTCACCTCGGGGGCCGACCGGCCGCTGGGCTGGGGGCCGACGGCGGTGAGCAGCCGATGAAGCAGGGCGGCATCCCGCTCCAGGCGGCGCGCCTCGGTCTCCTGGAGGGTGGGGTCGCCGGCCATTGCGGACAGCCGTTCGCGGGCCTCGTCCCGAGCGTCACGTGCCATACGACCACCCTACGCGACGGAACAATGACACAACAAGTTGTTGTTTCGTTTCCTCAGGGTGTGGCGGCGCTGCGGGCGGTAAGTACGTCATGCCACAGCAGGCGGCTTCGGGGGACGACGGCGGGGTGGACCGCACTGGCCGCTCCAGTGCACGTACGGAGGCCGGCGCACGCCGGTGTTCCACCAACTGATTCACAGCAGCCTCAACGAGGTCCTGGAACGGACAGGGCCCACCGACTCCGCGGGCCGACCCAACGGGCGTGCAGCATGTGAAATGCGGCCCTCTCATTGTCCTGCGGGGCGCCAACGGAGATCGAGGTCCAGAGATCGAGATCCCTTTCCTCCGGTGCCCCCGCCATGGTTCCAGCGCCGTGCAACCCACCGCGTCCGGCCGGTGTTACTTCAGCGAGATGGCACGGGAGGCGGTTGCGACGCCGGCTTCCGGGCTCGTTGTGTTTCCCACCCGCGCGCGAAGGACGGGAGAGACCCGAACGATGACCGTTGACTACGCCGCCAAGAGCCCGCCCGGCGCCGCCCGCGACTTCGGCAAGCTGTGGGCCGGACAATCGGCCAGCCTGTTGGGCGATCAGTTCATGGTGCTCGCCCTGCCGTTGCTAGCCGTGGTGACGCTCGATGCGAGCCCGGCCCAGGCAGCGCTGATACCCATGTTCCTCTTCGGCCCGTTCCTGGTGTTGGGCCTGCCGGCCGGCGCGATCATAGAGCGGGTGCCACGGCGCACGGCAATGATCATCTGCGACGCCCTGCAGGCCGTCTGCTTCGGCCTGATCGCGCTGCTGGCGCTGACCGGCCACCTCTCGCTCGTCGTCCTCCTGGCCCTGGTCGGTGTCGCCGGCTGCGGCACGGTCTTCTTCCAGGTCGCCTACACCTCCTATCTGCCGGTGCTGTTCACCGGCACGAGGAAGCTGCAGCGGGGCAACGCCCGGCTGTTCCTCTCGGAGTCGGTGAGCAAGTCGCTGGGACCCGTCCTGGCGGGGCCGGTGATTGCCTTCATCGGTGTCGTCGCCGCGGTCGCGGTGAACTCCCTCACCTTCGCCCTCTCCGTCCTGGCCGTGCTGTGGATCAGGACGCGTGAGCCGAGGCTGCCGCAGCAGTCCCGGGAGCGACCGCGTGGCTGGCTGGTGCGCGACGTACGAGACGGCCTGCATTTCTTCTTCCGGCACCCGCGTCTGGAGCCGGTCATCCTCTGCGGCACGGTCTATGTCCTCTTCCTCACCATGGTCGAGGCGTCTCTGGTGCTCTACAGCCGTGACGTGCTGCACCTGGAAGCCATCGGTATCGGCTTGGTGGTGGGGGCCACGGCCGCCGGCTTCCCTGTCGGCAATCTGCTCAGCGGGCGCATGGTGGACCGCTGGGGCGTGGCCAAGACGCTGGTCGTCGGCGCCTGCGTGTCGGTCACCGGGCTGGTGGCCATGCCGGTCGCGGGCAGCCTCGGCTCCGTCGGCGGCCTCGTGGCCGGCAGTGTGATTCACGGCATCGGCGAAGGGGCTTTCGGCCCGACCTCCCTGACCCTGCGCCAGACCGACTCCCCGCCCGAGCTCCTCAGCCGGGTCAATTCCGTGCAGCGTTTCCTGCTGTGGGGCAGCATCCCGCTCGGCAGCGTCATGGCATCCGGTGTCATCGCCGCGTACGGGCTCAGCGCGGCCGTCTGGGCGGGCGCTCTCGGTACCGTCCTGTGCATTCCCGTGCTCGTCCGCAGGGGAATACGCGCCGAGTTCCGGGGGACGCCGCCCCCGTCGGACGGGGCGGCCCTGCGCAGCCCCGCCGCCCAGTCCTCGGACGCCTGACGCCCTTCTCCGCGGCCCGAACCCGGGCCGCGCCAGTTCCCGCCCGTAGTGGCCGAACCTCTTTCAGGAGCAGGAGTACCGCACATGCCGTACGCACCCGGTGTCGAAGAGTTCGTCGACCGCAGCAATACAGCGATGCCGCCGGACTTCTACCGTCTTCCCGTCGAGGAGCAGCGCCGTCTCTACCACGGGCTGACGATCGAGTTCCCCTACCAGGACCCCGAAGGGGTGACGTGCTTCGACGACACGGTCCGCCATGACGGCAGCCGCTACCGCATCCGGGTCTACCGACCGAAGCAGCGGCGCGGGCGAGGGGTGTTGGTGTACATACGCGGGGGCGGCTTCGTCGTCGGTTCCCTGGACACCCACCACAGCGCCGTCGCCGAGCTGGCCGCCAGGTCCGGGTTGGTCACCATGGCTCTGGACTTCCGGATGGCTCCCGAGCACCCCTTCCCCGCAGCACTGGAGGACTGCTACGGAGCGCTGTGCGGAGTGGTCGCGGAGGCGAACCGCTTCGATGTGGCCCCGGACCGGGTCGTCGTCTGCGGCGACAGCTCCGGAGGCAACATGGCCGTCGTCCTGGCCATGATGAGCCGCGACCGGGGCGGGCCCGTGCTGCGCGGCCAGGCTTTGATCAGCCCGGTGCTGGACTTCACACGCTGGCGCCACGGTGGCGCGGACGTGCCGCTGCTGACCGGCGGCGAGATGGAGTACTACACCGCCTGCTACTGCCCCGCAGCGGAGCAGGCCGCGGACCCCTACGTCTCCCCGCTGCTCTCGGGCACCTTCGACGGCCTGCCCGCCGCGTACATCATGGGCGCGGAGATGGATTCTCTGCGGGTGGACTCGGAGGAGTACGCCGAGCGGCTGGGCGAGCACGGCACGCCCGTCGAACTCGTGATCGAGGAGGGCCTGGTGCACGCCGCCGTCCGCGCCCGAGCGCTCAGCCCGGCGGTCGACAATGCGTGGCAGCGTTACTGCCTGGCCGCAGCCGGACTGGCCGAGGAGTGCGGTTCCCTTGGCGACTGACCTCCGAGCCGGGCACCCGACGGGGGCGCGGGAGCGCTTCGGCCCCGCGGTGATCGTCGACCCGTACTCCTCGGGCAGGTACTACGCTCCCGCCTTCCGTGCGGCAGGGCTGCAACCGGTCGCGGTGCTGTCGCGGCCGGAGGTCATGGAGGTCTACGCCCCGTCGTGGCATCCGGAGGACTTCGACGAGGTCATCCGCTACGACGGCGATGCCGGTCCGGTGCTGGCGCGGCTGCGCGAGCTCTCCCCGGCCTGCGTGGTGCCCGGGGCGGACCCCGGTGTGGAGCTGGCCGATTTCCTGGCCGCGCAGGTGGTGCCGGGCCGGGCCAACGTGCCGGCGCTGCGGGCAGCGCGGCGTGACAAGGGGGAAATGGCGGCTGCGGCGGCCGCCGCCGGATTGCCCACTCCCGCGCAGATCTGCACGGCAGACCCGCGAGAGGCCCAGACATGGATCGCGCGGACCGGCCTGGCCGGGCGGGACCTGGTGATCAAACCGCCGAAGAGTGCGAGCACCGACGGCGTCCTGCGGCTGCCGCGCGGCGAGGGGTGGCGGGATGCCTTCGAAAAGCAGCTCGGCTGCCTCAATCAATGGGATGTGGTCAACGACCGCATGCTGCTGATGGAGTACATCACCGGCACCGAGTACGTCGTCGACACCTTCAGCCACCACGGGGTGCACACGGTGGCCGACGTCACCCGCTACGCCAAGGTCGACAACGGGCCGCACATGGCGGTCTACTCGACCATGGAGTGGGTGGCTCCGGACGACCCGGTCGTCTCGGAGCTGACCCGCTACACCCGGGGCGTCCTGGACGCGGTCGGTATGCGCTTCGGAGCTGCGCACGTCGAGATCATGCAGACCGCCGACGGGCCCCGGCTGATCGAACTCAACGCACGCCCGCACGGCGGTGGCCACCCGCCGTTCAACCGCCATGCCACGGGCGACAGCCAGATCGACCGAACGGTACGCAGCGTCCTCGGCGGCCCGGGCGAGCCGATACCCACCGGCTACGCGCTCCACCGGCATATGCGAGTGGTGTTCCTGATCAGCCGCTCCGCAGGAGTGGTCCGTAACCCCGAGGTCTTCGACGCCGTCCAGGAATTGCCGTCGCTGCATCATTCCGCTGTCCACGTTCACAACGGACAGCGCCTGCATGTCACCCGGGACCTGCTGAACACCCTCTCCCTGGGGTTCGTGGTCCTGGCGCATGAGGACCCCAGCCAGGTCGAGGCCGACTGCCGGGCGGTACGCCGCATGGAGGCGCAGCTGCGGCTCGACCACACCTGACGTGCTGTTGTTCGCAGCATGGAGCCGGGCTGTTGTGCAAAGCACGGAAACGGAACCGGAGGCACACACCATGTCCCAGTACACAACGGCTGTGCGCCACCCGAACGGTGCGTACCACGAGATTCGAGGTCACCGGCTGTGGGTGGAGAGCGAGGGCGAAGGTGACACGGTCCTGCTCCTCGCCGGGCTCGGCCCGGCCGGCTCGCATGTCGTCTTCCATCCCCACTTCGACGCACTGGCCTCGGATCACCGCGTGATCTACGTCGACCTGTACGGACGCGGTCGCTCCGATGTCCCCAACGACCTGTCGAGCATCACCCTGGCGAGCGACGTGAGCGACATCGCCGTACTCATCGACTCGCTCGGCGTGGGCTCCGTGCACATCTACGGCTTCTCCTACGGCGGCCTCCTCGGACAGGCGCTGGCGCTGGAGCACCCGGAAGCGGTGCGCACTCTCACGTTGGCCAACAGCCTGCACAGCCCGGAAATGTGGCAGCTCAACCACGAGAACATCAACCGGGAGATCCAGCTGCAGTTCCCTGAGGTGTGGGACCGCATCTCCGCGCTGCGTGCGGCGGGTGTGCCGTCCACCGACCCTCTGATGCAGGCCGAGTTCGCCGTCGGCATGAAGTTGGTCCGCTTCTACAACCCCGACAATGCCGCCCTCCTCGCGACCGAGCCTGGGGCCCGCAATACCGAGCTCTACCCCGTCTTCTGCGGGGACGACGTCGACTTCGCAGTCGGCGGCGAGGCGGCCCGGCTGCCCGATTTCCGGCCCCGGCTGAAGGATCTGCGGGCGCCGCTGCTGGTGCTGGCCGGCCGCTACGACCGGGCCCTGTATCCGGCAATGCAGCGGGAGTTCTGCGCATGGGCACCCCGCGCGCAGTGCGTGATCCTGGAGCGCAGCGGGTCCTTCTGCCATGTCGAGGAGCCGGAGACCGTACACGGTTTGCTGCGCGAGTTCTGGAAGGAGCACTGACCGTGCCGGTGTCCGACAGCTGTGTCCCTGTCTGCTGTCACCCGGCGGGGAAGTGTGACGCGGCAGTGATCCTTGTGTTCACGGGGCTCGCTCCGAGGCGCTGGGGAAGGAGGCCGCTCTCGCCACCGAGAAGTCCGAAGACCGACATCTTGCCGGACACCGGGGTGCCGTGGTTCCGATGGAGGACACACAGGTGGGCCGGCCCCCTGTCGGTCGGCGGACTGCGGCTTGCGGCGACGGTGACCGAGCCCACCGAGCGTTGCGTCATGGTCAATCGCGACCGGGAGGAGCTGTCGTACGACGAGGTGCACACGGGTGGCCAGGCGAGAGCGTCCGGCTGACAACTGGCGCCCGGCATCTGCCCCTTGTCCCCTCTGCCGTGCAACTGCTTCATCGCTGGCGGTGTTCGTTGGGTGAGGACGAGATGTCTGAACGGCTGACCGAGCGCCTGGCGACGGATCTGGACAGCGGCTTCGCGGAGCTGGTCCGGGTCCATGGCTCGACGGTCCGCACGTACTTGCACCGGCTGTCCGGTTCGGCCGCCGACGCGGAGGACCTCGGACAGGAGGCGTTCCTGCGGGCCTACAAGGCCCTGCGGAGCTATTCGGCGGAGCGCTGCCGGGAACTGCGCCCGCGAGCGTGGTTGCTGAGCATCGCCACGAACGTCTGGCGGAACGACGTCCGGACGAAGTCCCGGCGCCCGGTCTCGGCCGCCCGGCTGGAGGATGCCTCCGACCAGTGGCCCGAGGCCGGCCCTGGCCCGGAGGAGGTGGTGGCCCGCGGTGCGGAGCGGGAGAGGCTCGGGGGCGCGCTCAGCAGGCTGCCGGAGCATTACCGACAGGCAGTGGTGATGCGTCACGTCCTGGGCATGAGCTATGCCGAAGTCGCCGAGGCGCAGGGACGCCCGGTCGGCACCGTGAAGGCGCAGGTCTCGCGAGGCTTGGTGATCCTACGGGCGTTGCTGGGGCCGGACGCGCCGGACAGTGAGGTGAGGGCATGAGTGGAGGAGTGAACGGACAGCAGGCGGATGAGACGCCGATGGAAGCGGTGCTGGCAGGGCTGGCGGACACCGAACCGACCCATTTCGAGCTGAAGGCCTTGCGGCACGTAGGCATCTCCGAGAGCCGTTACGACACCTATGTCCGTGTGGAGACTTCTGCCGGGGGGCTCTACGTGGCGCAGCACCGCGGGGAGGTGACGCACGCCGCGCTGTCCGCGGTGGTGCCGACGGCCCGGGAATTCGAGGAACGGCATCTGGCCGCCACGGGCCGTTCAGCGGTGCGGGACCACTCCCCCGCTCCCGGGGTGCGGCCGATGGTGCGTACGGGGCGCGCCAAGCAGTTGCGGATCGATCTGAGTGGCGTGACGCCGATGGAGCGCGCGGTGCTGAACGCTGTCCGCACGATTCCGTACGGTCAGCTCCGTCCGGTCTCGTGGGTGGCGCGGGAGGCCGCGCTGCCGGTCACCGCCACGGATGTGGTGGACGTACTGGCTCGCAACCCCTTGCACTTGTTGATCCCCTGTCACCGTGTCGCTCACGACAACGGCCGGCCCTGTGACGCGGCGTACGGCCAGGCCGTCGGCGATGCCTTGAGGTCGAAGGAGGGCATGGACCCGGCACAGGTACTCGCTCTGGTGCAAGCGGAAACCGTCTATCTCGGCAGCGATACCACCCGTATCTACTGTCACCCCCTGTGTGGGCACGCTCGCCGCATCACCTCGCGGCACCGAGTCCCCTTCCGGTCCGCCCGAGATGCCCGGCGCGCGGGCTACCGCCCATGCCGGAGCTGCCGGCCCCTGTCCGCATGAGCCGACCGCGACAGTGCCGGGCCCGCCTCGTGAACGCGTTTCATGAGCTCCACACCAACCGGGCGGCGAAGCTGATGAAGACCACACCCATCACTCCGTCGGCCACCCGCAGTCCGGCGCCCTGTGCACGCGGCGCAGACCAGCGGGTCGCGGCCCACTTCCTCAACCGATGGACGGCGGAGATGAGAAAGCCCAGCCAGAGCGCCCCCAGGCCCAGGTGCACAGCGCTGAGCAGGCCCATGGTCATTTCCCAGGGCGAGCCGGGCGGCACGAACTGCGGCAGATAGACGACGAGGAACAATCCCACCTTCGGGTTGCTTCCGGTACACAGGAGACCGGCGCCGAAGCACCGGCGCAGCGAGGCATGCGTCCGGCCGCCCGCGGCGCGGTCGCGTGGGTGTCTGCTGCCGGCCGGCCGGGCGGCGGCCCATAGAGCCGTCAATCCCCACAGAAGCAACACGGCGGCACCGCCCCACCGCAGAAGGGTGAACAGAGCCGGGTTCGCGCGCAAGAGCAGGGATACCCCGGACACGGCCAGAGCTGCGTGCAGAGCACCCGCCGTGATCATGCCGAGCGCCGCTACTGCCGCGGGAAGACGCTTGCCGGTGCACAGCACGATCTTGGTCACCAGCGCGGAGTCGGGGCCCGGGGTGGCGACGATCAGTAGGGACGTACTCAAGAAGAGGAGACTGGGCACTGCCGCTCTCCCGGTTCGGCATGGTGTGGGGCGCCGTCATCGGTGAGCCGTGTCCGGGGGATGCCCGGACACGGCTGGTGCGGACCGGCTTCTGCGCGGGGCCTGCGGTTCAGCACGCCAGGTCGCGCGAGAGCGGACGGTGCTGCCAGGTCACCGGCGCGTTCGATGAATGGGGCAGTACGGCGCGTACGGACCTACCCGTCCGTACGGCGGGGATCTCCCGCCGCAGCCGAGCCACCGAGGCGCGGCGCTCGTGCCAGGGACAGATCAGGTATTTCCCTCCCGGTGCCTCCGTGGCCAGATGCAGCGGCCCGCCGCGATGCGGGCAGTCGGCACGCATCACGAAGGAGCCCGCTGTGGCCCGCACATACACGTACGGCACGCCGTCCACCGCAACGCAGTTCTCACGGCCGGACACCGCCAACGTCACGACAAGCACTTTTGGTAGTCCCCCACCGAGTGAATCTGGTAGACGCATTCGTCGGACTCGATGATGGCTCCGTGCAAGCGGTTCTTCTGGATGACCGTTCCCTCGCCGGCTTCGAGAATCTGGTACGAGTCGAAGCCGCTGACGAACTTCATCGTGCCGGAGACGATGTGGCACAGCTCATCGCCGTCGTGGCAGTGTGTGTTGGAGAGTTCGCCCTTCGGTTCGACGATGTCGGCAACAGGGGCGGTGACCCGGCCGCTTTCGAGTGCCTCCCACACCGGCGCGTGCAGCTTCTTGAACTCCGGCCCGCGGTCCATCCACGCGATCTGAGCGGCCAGGTCCTCGTCGCTGACCGTCTGGATGACGCGGTACTCCTCGATCCCCCGTACGATCTCCGGGATGATCTGCTCACCGTGCTCCTCGATGAGCGGGATCATCAGCTTTTCCAGGGCCATCCGGCCGTGGTGCTGGTCGATGTGAGCGTGCTCGGTGAAGTACGTCGCATCGATTTCCTCCCCGAACACCGTGGTGAGGAGGTTGGCGGCACGACGGCAGAAGTCCACCAGCGTGGCCTCGGTGTAGTACAGCGCGCCGACGTACCGGAAAAACAGCTCGTGGTTCTTGCCCAGGTAGTGGAAGTAATTGTTCATCAGCAGACTGCTGTTGAGGTAGTACTGCCAGTACCGGTGAATGTCGGTCTGCAGGCCCGCCGACTCCAGGGTGCGCTCGAAGAGACGGCTGTGCTTGGTGTCATGGACGCCGTAGCCGTACTCGTCGATGATGATTTTGAACCACTCGGACTGTGTGGCGCCGTAGTAACCCATGACGTTACGGATCATTGGCGATGCCTCGGACAGGAAGTCCGGTGCAAACTGGATCAGCCACATGCGAGCGGCCCGCTCGCGGTCTGCGGACGAGAGTATGGCCTTCTCCGTGAGCGAGGCCCCGGCCGGCTCGTTCGCCCCCAGGGATTCGATGTAGGCGCGGAAACTCTCCTTGGTCCACTGCCCGGAGACCTCGACCTCGTCGTCCAGGAACCCGAACGCATACTTCTCCAGCGCCGGCCGGATCATCTCCCCCAGCACGCGGTTGCTCGGGCTGTAGAAGCTCTTGAAGTCCTGCCAAGTTTCCTCGTGCAGACCGGACTTCGGGAGGAAGACCAGGTCTGCCTCGTAGATGCTGGTGAGCAGCCGCTGAACGGCCAGACTGCTGTAATCGAGGATCTCCGCACGACCGGGAACGGAGTCGTAGTCCAGGTGCGGCAGCACCTGCGGACGAAGCTGGCGCCGGTAGGGGTTGTCGCTGTTCTCCCACTCCTCGTTGTCGAGGTAAATGGGGTTGCTCGCATACCGTACGACCGCGTCACGGAGTTCCTGACCGCGCAGCTCGAAGGGTATGTAGGGACGGGTGACGTGACTCATGGTGCATGCCTTTCTGATCTGGATAGACGAAATCCGGAGAAGACACAGCGATGCCTGGTCAGGAGACGGTGAGCTGGAAGTCGGTCCACCGCAGTTCGAGATCAAGAGATTGCCCGGCCGTCACGGAGACGGACTTCTCGAAGAGGAGCAGCGCCTGCATCCAGTGCGAGTCCGGGTTGACGGGCGAGTTGCACAGCTCGAATCCGCCCCCCAGATCCAACGAGAACCAGGCGACGATCCCGTCGGCCCGGCCGTCTGCGGTGGCCGGCACCGACAGGCGACTGCGGCCGGGCAGGAGGTCGTCCGACCGCAGGTCGAAGGCGGCCATCTCGAACGGCTCGGAGAGCAGTTCGTGCGGCCAAGTGTGCATGCGTACGGGGAAATGCCCGCGGGATGCCGTCGCGTTCAGCAACGACACGTCGAAGCCACCGGCTTCCTGCACCCGGTTCAGCTCCACCATCGCCCCGCTCCGGATCAGCCGACCGTGCAAACGGGCCGACACCGGCATCATGAGCCCGCCGGGCCTCAGCAGGTGTTCCCGAGCGTGCCGCACGGTGGGCAACAGTCCCTCGCCGATCAGGCCGCAGTCCACGATCTCCGACACAAGAACGTCGGCCTTGCGGGGCAGATCCCGTCCGACCTCCAGGTCGGTGGAGAGCGTATTCAACACGGTGATGGCATCGGACATGCCGTTCGCGGCCACGGTCTGCCGGGCGATCTCGGCGAGCAGCGGGTTCGCCTCGCAGGTGTAGACGTGCGAGGCGCCGGCGCGGACGGTGGCCATGGCGAGCAGTCCGGTACCGGTACCGATGTCCAGGGCGACGCAGCCTTGGGGTACCCGGTGCTGCACCGCGCCGATCAGCCGCTCGTTCCGCTCGGTGTCATTCAGCATGGCGAAGTGCCAGCGCGGCACGGTCTGCCGGGCGATCCGATCGAAGGCCGCGGAGCCGGGCACCGGCATGCCGGAAGGCGAGGTGAGTGCCTCGACCGTCGTCCGCGTCATCTGTGCCAGCTCCTCTGCCTGGGCGTGCAGAGAAGCCAGCGCGAGGTGCAGATCCGGAGAACACCCCGGCGGTTCCTGCGGCGTTATTCCTGGCGAGGTCGTCTTTTCCGACCTATGCGGCAGGGAGTCACTGACAGGCATCATGACGTGCACGAACACCCCCGTAAGTAGCTGTTTTCCGGCGCCGGGAAACGTTGCGCCTTCAGATGGTCGTCATGCGCGGTTCATCGTGTACGACCGGGTTGCAGTACCTGCTGCAGGGACCGCTGCAGTGCCTTCGCAGGCAGCCGGCTGACGTGCTCGCATGTGATTGGCGGTGACGCTTCGAGGGGACCCACGCACTCGTGCCGGGCAGGGTGACGGGCCAGTGCCCGTCATCTCTTGAAATGCGCAATGCCCGGGCGGACGGCGGCTACTCACGCGGGACAACAACGCCCTGGCCGCTCTTGGTGATCCCACGGCCCTACCTTGGCCAACCGGCGGCAGCTAGCTCCTCGAGCCCGGCGTCCAGTCCTGGACGAGGAGCCCGAGCAGCACCTCGTCCAGGAACTCTCCCATCACCCAAGCCGAAGAGCGCAGCACGCCCTCGCGGACGAAGCCGTTGCGCTCGGCGGAGCGCAGCATCGCGGTGTTGTCCGACAGCGTCTCGATCTGCAGCCGCTGCAGGCCGCGCACGACGAAACCGTAGTGGCACAGCACCGCGACCACGTCGGTGCCGTACCCCTTGCCGCGGGCGGACGGCAGCAGCCCCAGCCCGATGTGCGCGGACCGGTTGTGGTCGTCGATGTTCGCCAGCACTGCGGTGCCGACCAGCGTGCCGCTGTCCAGCTCCACCGCGGAGAACGGGACCTGCCGCTCGTCCTTGTCGTCCACCACGAGCTGCGACTCCTTCGAGCCGGGCGTGATCGGCCGCCACGGCCGGCCTGCGGCCCGCGAGTAGTTGACCACGTCGTCGTAGAGCTCGGCCTGCAGGACCGGGATGTCGTCCTCGTGCCGGGCCCTGAGCCCGACCTTCCTGCCCCTCAGCATGCAGGCTTCCTATCCGACCGGGCCGGCCGACGGCAACCGATGAAAGTGGTCTCCAGGCCGTGACGTGCCCGTGCTGCTCGGCGTCGTCGCTGCAACGGCTGGTGGCCAGCGGCACCTGCGGGGGCTGAACAGTTCCCACAGCTGCCTGCGAGCACACGGTTCACGCCTCTGGGGATCTCGGAGAGGTGAAATCCATGTGGGGCGACGGCGGGAAGCCGCGGGAGCCGGTGCCGGCTTCGCGCCGCCGACCCTTTGGGTGGACGCTTCGATGCGCGCAGCCTTCAGCCATGACTGGCGGGCCCGGCCATGGAAGCGGAGCTGCTCTACGACAGCCGAGGCATGCCGTCCCGACTCAGCGCTTCATGCGCTGCTGCGCATGACCAGTGCCCGCCGTCTGCGGCAGCACCCCACGCTCGTACGGGCCGAAGTGCCGCTACGCCACCCCCGGCAGCCACCACGACCGAACGCCCGGATGGCTGCGCACGGTTCGGCAGACTGCCTCCCGCCCCCTTCGCCGCCGCGATGACGTGCAGGCGTGCTGCCGCACACGCCTGTCTGCAGCAGCGTCGGCACAGCGCAGAAGACAAGAAGAATCCCGTCACCTTGAACACCGCAACGACTTGAGTGGTTGCAGTCACCTCTCAGCTGAATTTTCAATCAGGCTCGGAAAGCACTGAGAAGCGATCCCCAAAAGATCGCACATATTTACGATTTGCCGTCCATTCAACCATTGCTCGAAGAATGTTGCTGTTAGCCTGGGGCCGTCGCGGAGAGCCAACGGGGGAGGCAAAGCGACCATGGTTCATTCGTCATGCATCATGATTCCGATCCGCTGTACGCCTTCGGATAAAGCGGAATCCGGGAGTCAGCAGCTGTGATCCTGACGCCACCACGCCGGTACTCCCTCTCGCGCACATTCGACTTGACCGCTGCGATCCGGCACCGTCCAGCTACGGGATGAGCCGGCAGCGCACAGCATCTCCTCCCGGGGAATGTCGATGACCCGCGGCGCTCACCGAGTCCTTCACCCACCAGAATCAACTGCGGCCGACGAATACTACGTCCGCACTGGTATTGATTTCGGCTTCTCTCATTGATAATCCCGTCTTCGAGAGCAGAACTGCCGAAGGGCGTCGGTCTCTTCTCACGATCACCAACACCAAAGAGGGGGAAAAGAAAATGCATATTCTCACCGGGGTGAACATGATGTCCAAGGAACTTGTCCTGGTCAATGCGGACGAGGACAAGTTGGTCAAGGTGCCGCTCGAGAGCATCGACGGTTGGCAGCCGGCCAGCCCCCAGCACACTTGGATCCGTTCCGACGAGGAAACGGTGTACGTCGCCACGGACGCCATCCCGCCCTTTGACGCGTCCATCGTCGTACTGCGCCTGAACGAGGTCGACTGGGAGGCCGGGACCGCCGACGTCGAGCTGCGACAGATCGTTCCGCTGGACGCCGCAGGCACGCCATCCGACATGCCCAACATCAGGCAGACGGCCCCGAAGCAGCCGATCATGCCTTGGACGAGGCCTCTCTACACGCAGACGCACGGTCCCACGTTCCTGCCGCGCTCGAAGTTCACCTACGTCACGCACTACACGGACGACCGCGTGCGCGGGTTCAAGATCAAGGACGACGGCACGCTGGAACAGCGTGTTCTGTTTTCGGACCGCGCCCTGACCAGGCAGACCCATGGCGTGAACTTCAACAAGAAGGGCACCGTCGGACTGGGTGTCGGGTACGACTACGACATCGGCGAGGTGCGCGTATACCGGCCCGATCGCCATACCGGAAAGCTCGAGGTCACGCACGCGATCACGCTGGGTACGGAGACCGAGTACGGCGCTTTCGCGCACTATGCGGCGTGGATCGACAACCGCTACGCCTACGTCGGGGCCATGCAGGCCGGGCCCACGTCCAGGACACCTCTGGGGTCCGCCGTCGTCGGGCCGAGCGTCTGGCTGATCGACACCGATCTGGACACCGCCGAGCGCGTCATCGGCCCCACCAGCACGCCGGACGGTGCGGGAATGTTCCGGCCGCCCTCGGACCTGGCGATCGCGAAAGGCAAGTTGTACGTGGCGGAGGAGGATTCGTGGCGGGCGCCCACGGACGACCCCTTCGTCTACGGAAAGGACGGATACATCTCGGTCTGGGACATCTACGACCGTGACAGGCCGTGCTTCCTCAAGCGGCTGCGCCCCGGCCGCGAATTGCCGGCCGACTTCCGCAATGCCCACACGGCGACGGCCATGTACGACGAGGAGTCCGTGTTCGTATCCAGCTTCGTCAGCGATCACCTTGTCCGGATCGATACGAGCACGGACGAGGTCGCGAAGGTTTACACCGCCGACGACGGACTGGCGATGTTCCACGGGGAGTTCGCCGCCGGGCGGAACCGCTGACCGAGTACCCGTCAGACGAAGATGTCCCCATTGTGGACATGAACCGAATCACCACAGCAGAGTAGAGGCCAGATAAATGAACAACGGGGGATCGGCAGGTCTCGGCAAAACCGACGATCTGCCCCACACCAAAATCATGCTCGCACGACTCGCCAATAATTGGCCCAGGCGAGCCTACGTCAAGAAGCAGGAATTAGAACCGTTCTTCGAGCCGGACAAGGAGGACTTCCTCGAAAGCCTCCTACCGTTTCACGCCATGCCGCAATACCAGTCGTCCTCGCCCGAGATGAAGTCCCGGATCCTGAGCTGCGGCTGGCTGATGTACAACGCAAAGACCGTGCAGATCGAGACCGAGATCGTGAACCCGACCTGCCTCGACATCATCAAAGGCACGATGCCCGGCCTGCGTACGGCCGACTCGCAGAAGGCGGTCTGCGAGACAATGGTGGACGAGGTCTACCACGTCCACCTTGTGGAACAGGCAAGCCGGCTGACGCGCCATCATCGCCGACTGGAAGATGTCGTGGTTCCTCAGTTCAATCTTGTCCGGTACATGCACCAACGCCAGCAAGAATACAGCGAGCCGTGGCAGCGGCGGATGGTTCAATTCGCCACGGCGCTGGTATCGGAGACCTTCATCAGCGACTACCTGCATCTGCTCAGCGAGACCGACGACATCCAGTCCTTCAATCGCATGACGGTGGCAGCACATCGTCACGACGAGATGGTGCACAGTCCGCTCTTCCAGTCTCTGGCTCAACTATTTCTCAGCGAGCTGACGGAGACTCAGCGTGCTGCGTTCGCTGACGTTCTGCCCGAGCCGGTGCTCTGGTTCGCAGACCGCGAGCTGGACATCTGGCTGGCTCTCCTGCAGCAGATCGGCTTCCCCAAGGCGGAAGAAATGATACAGGAGTGCAGGAAGCTGGGTACCGCCGATCTGGCGTCGCTCGACTATTCAGGCATTGTCTCGCTGGCGGCTGAGGTCGGTCTCCTGGATTCCACCGCGGCCCGCGACAGCTTCTCCCGGCGAGGTCTGATCATCTGACCGACGAGGGCCGACGCCTGCAACCCGAATGAGCGCGTCGGCCCGCCTCGCCGGGTTCACACCGAGTAGCGGCACCGGCAAGGGATTCGACGCTGCTTTTACTATCCCACGGCTCCCGGCACAGGAGTGCAGACAGCGTTCCGCGGACCATCCCCCGCGCCCGGGACCGAATCGCTGAGCAGAAGGAAGCAGGACATGGCACTCGACCTCGCAAGCTTGTCGGCGCAGAGCGCGCCGCAACCCAGCCAAGAACCCACCGTCTCCTTACGCGTGAGCGAAAGGGTAAGGACGGCCGACGGCGTGGTGGTCTTCACTCTCGTCGATCCATCAGGACAGGAGTTACCAACATGGGCGCCCGGGGCCCACATTGATCTAATCCTTCCCGGGATCGACCTGGTACGGCAGTACTCACTCTGTGGCAGTCCGAGTGACCGGTACGCGTGGCGGATCGCCGTCCTCCTCGAGCCGAATGGCCGTGGCGGCTCTCGTTACGTCCACCAGGCCCTCAAAACAGGGGCGACAGTACAGATCCGGGGTCCGCGAAATCACTTTTCTCTGGAGGAATCTGACTTTGGCCTGTTCATCGCCGGCGGTATAGGCATCACGCCGATTCTGCCGATGGTGACCTCGGCCGAGGCCGACAGCCGGAACTGGAGGCTGATCTACGGCGGGCGATCGCGAACATCAATGGCCTTCCTCGATGAGCTGGCGGCCTATGGCGACAAGGTGCAGATTTATCCGCAGGACGAAGTGGGGTTGCTCCCGCTCGCGGAGATACTGGGCACGCCACGCCAGGATTGCTTGGTGTACTGCTGCGGACCTGAGGCCCTCATCGACGCAGTCGAGACGTACTGCGCTGGATGGCCGGAGGGCAGCCTGCGCACGGAGCGCTTCAAGGCCCAGCCGATGGTGCCCGAGGAGGAGCGCGCCGCGACCTTCGAGGTGGTGTGCCGGCGCTCGGGTCCGACCCTGACGATCCTGCCGCACGAGTCAATCCTCGACGTGGCTGATCGAGCGGGTGTGCCGACGCTGTCAGCCTGCCACGAAGGAGTCTGTGGGACGTGCGAGACACGCGTCATCGAGGGCGTGCCTGAGCACCGGGACGCGGTACTCACTGAGGACGAGAGGGCATCCGGGGACAGCATGATGATCTGCGTCTCCCGCGCTGACGGCGCCCGGCTCGTGCTGGACCTGTGAACGACGAGACACATCCGGCCTGCAGGGGCAGGACCACCATCATGGAGCAATACAGATGACCGAGGTCGTGGCAATCCGGCATGTCTCCTTCGAGGACTTGGGCTTCTTCGAGCAGGTTTTGAAGGAACGGGGCATCGACGTGACGTACGTAGATGCCGGGCAGGGCCGGATCCGTGAACGTGTAGAACGGCACTCTCCCCAGCTACTCGTCATTCTCGGCGGGCCGATCGGAGCGGGCGACACCGCTCAGTACCCTTTCCTGGAAGAGGAGATGGCTCTGATCCGAGCTCGCTCGTCCCGCGACCGCCCTCTCCTGGGAATATGCCTCGGTGCGCAGCTGATTGCTGCTGCGCTGGGTGCCAGGGTCTATCCGGCCAGGGAAAAGGAGATCGGCTGGCGAGAAGTCGAACTGTCGGAAGCAGGGGCCGCCTCTCCACTCGCCGAGTTGTCCACGCCGGTACTGCACTGGCATGGCGACACCTTCGATCTTCCGGTGGGAGCCGTACACCTTGCCTCCACAGAGGTCTGCCGCAACCAGGCGTTCGCGGTCGGACGCCGTACCCTGGGGCTGCAGTTCCATGCGGAAGTCCCCGGTGCCGCCATTGAATCCTGGCTGATCGGCCATTCCTATGAGATATCGCAATCCCCAGGGATTTCCGTGAACGAGATCAGGGCACGCACGCTGGAGCATGCATGCCAACTCGAACGCGAGGGACGGAAGTTCTTCGGTCGTTGGCTGGACGAGGCGCTGGCGTAGCATCTGATTCACGCCGGTCATGCGCGGGATGTCGTAGCCGAAGCCGACCACGGCATCCTGCAGCATCCCAGCCCACGGCATGGCTGAGGAGTCAGCGGGGGCGCAAGTGCGAATTTCAGTCGACGGCTTCCACGCGGGCGGCAATGTCGGTGGCGGCCTAGCCGTAGAAGCGTTTCCGGTGTGGCCGGTGCGCTGGATGGCGTCGCGGTGGATGCCGGGTGACCATTTCCGTCATGAGTCGGCGGATGCCGTCGTTCCGGATCGCCTCGTCCCACATCAGCCGCATTCCGGGTGGCAGTTGAACGGAGAAAGCGTGCCGGGAAGTACCTGACATTTTAGATTTGCCAGCCTCTGCCCCCGCGCTAGCATTGAGGCGCCCTATTCCACCCATGGAGGGCGCTGATGCCCGACCAGGCTGCGTCAGGAACATTGCGATTCGAAGTGCTCGGCCCCTTGCGTGCATGGCGGGGAGAGTCCGAGCTGTACCTCGGCCAAGCGCAGCAGCGAATAGTGCTCTCGGCGCTGCTGCTGCACGCGAACCATCCACTGAGCCGCGAGCAGCTCATGAAAGCGGTTTGAGGTCCAACGCCTCCGACGCGCGCGGTAAACCTACTGCAACGACATGCCTCCGGGCTGCGCCGGGTACTCGACCCCGAGCGGTCCCCCCGCGAGCCTTCCGACGTGCTCAGGTGGACCGAAGCCCGCTACCGACTGACCGTACCCACCAGCAGCCTGGACTTGATCCGCTTCGATCATGAGGTCGTACGTGCACATGCCGCTCGGGCCGCCGACGATCTGTCGACAGCGGCCGAAGCACTGCACAGTGCGTTAAGGCGTGTCTGGCGAATCATGGACAGTCGCGAATCGGGTCGATCACCCTGGACCGGATCCGGTGCCGAACCGATAGTGCTTGCGCCGCCGGCCGGCCGTTTTGCATGGCACGCACAGATCTTGTCATTCCCTGTACTGCCACAGTCCGCTTCCACGCGTTGTAGAGCACTTTCTCTCCGGCTGCACGCGGCGTGGCTGAGGGCGGCAGACTGTGTTCCCAGCCCTGCGCGGGCGAGCCCTGCGCGGGCGAGTGCAGATGGGAGAAGGGCGAGCGTGGCCGTGGGCGAGCGACAGGTGGGCAATCTGCCGGCGGGGAAGACGAAGCTGGTGGGCCGCCGTACGGAGCTGGCGGACATCGGGCGGCTGTTCGCGGGGGCCGCGCGGCTGGTGACGCTCACAGGGGTCGGCGGGGTGGGTAAGACCCGGCTCGCGCTGGAGGCCGCGGCCGGGCTGCAACCCCGGTTCCGGGACGGGGCGTGGCTGGTGGAACTGTCGCCGCTGCGCCAGGGCGGGCTGCTGGCGCACCTCATCGCCGAGGCGCTGCCGTTGGCCGACCAGACTGCCCGTCCGGTGATCGATGTTCTGGCCGACTATCTGGCGGACCGGGAGCTGCTGCTGGTCCTGGATACCTGCGAGCATCTGACCGACGCCTGCGCGATGACCGTCCAGGCGCTGGCGCGGGCCGCGCCGGGCCTGCGCATCCTGGCCACCAGCCGCCGTACCCTGAACGTCCCCGGCGAGGAGGTGCTCACGGTCGAGCCGCTGCCGATCCCGGAAACCGACGATCCCGCGGCGGCGCAGGCGGATGCGGTGGTGCTGCTGGCCGAGCGCGCCGCCGAGCACGTCCCCGGCTTCGCGGCCACCGAGGCCGGCCGGGCAGAGCTGATCGCCCTGAGCCGGCGCCTGGAGGGTCTTCCGCTCGCCATCGAACTGGCCGCGGCACGCCTGGGTGAGCTGCCCGCAAAGGAGTTGACCGAGCGGCTGGACGACCGATTCGCCGTCCTGGGCGAGACCGACGAACTGGTCTACGAAGCCGATCCTCCCTGGCACCAGGCCCTGCGGACCGCGATCGGCTGGAGCCACCAGCTGTGCAGCCCCGCCGAACGGCTGCTGTGGGCACGCCTTTCGGTATTCGCCGGTACCTTCGATGCCGAGGCGGCCCGGCAGATGTGCGCGGACGCGCATCTGGCCGCCGAGCGCATCACCGACCTGCTGGCCGCGCTGGTCGACAAGTCGATCCTGACCTGGCAGCCTACCGGCGGCGGCGAGCGGTACCGGATGCTGGACACCCTGCGCGAATATGGCGCCGACTGGCTGCGCCGCCTGGGCGAAGAGGATGAGCTCCGCCGCCGTCACCGGGACCACTACCGGGCGCTGGCCCACCGGGCGGATGCCGCCTGGATGGGTCCGGACCAGATCACCTGGTACGACCGGACGGTCGCCGAGCACGCCAACCTCCGTGCCGCGCTGGACTTCTGCCTCGCCGAAGGGGACGGACACTCCGCGCTGGAGATGGGCGGTGCGCTGTGGTTCTTCTGGCTCGCCTGCGGTTACTTGGGGGAAGGCCGCCACTACCTCGACCGAGCCATGCAGCGGTGCCCGGCATCGGGTCCGGTCCGCAGCAAAGGGATATGGACCAGCGGCGTGATCGCCATGGGGCAGGGCGACTCCGACACCGTCGCGCGGATGGCACAGGAGTTCCGGGCCGGCGCCGAGGCGGCAGCCGACCCGGCCTCGCTGATCGCCGCCGCCCACCTCGAAGGCACGCACCTGCTGCTGTGTGGGAAACCCGCGCAGGCTGCCACGGTCTTCGATGCGGTGCCGTACACCCAGGAGCACGGCGGTGCATACACCGGGGCGCGCTTCCTGGCATGGATGGTACGCACGTACGTCCACACGAGCTTGGGGGAGTTCACGGAGGCCGCCGCGGCAGCCGCCGCTCTGCGCGCGGAGTGCGTCAAACGCGGCGAGCGGTGGATCCGGGCCTTCGCCGACTATGTACAGGGGCTGGCGGAGTTGGGCCTGGGCCGACTGGACGAGGCCGCCACGCACACTCGAACCGCCCTGAAGGGCAAGGCCGTGCTCCACGACAGCATCGGCATCGCCATGGCCCTCGACCTGCTGGCCTCGGTGGCCGCCGCCACCGGACAGGGCGAGCGGGCGGCCCGCCTCCTGGGCATCGGCCAGCGGATCTGGGACACCACCGGCCGGTCGCAGGTCGGCCTGCCCGACCTCCTCGCCGCCCGCGAAGCCTGCGAACGCCAAGCACGGGAGACCGCCGGGGACGCCGGGTACGAGGCGGCCTTCCGCAAGGGCGTGGAGGACAGCACCGACGACGGCCTCGCCTACGCCCTGCACCAGACCTGATCGCGCAGTCGAACGCCCGCCCGGGCCTGGCGGGGCCCATCCTTCCGATCGCGATGCTCGGTGTGGTCGCGGAGACGACGGGTTTCGCGCTCAACACCGTCCTGCACCACGAAGAGGAGCCGGTGCCCGTCGGAGGGGGCGCCGATGGCGGCTCATACGGTGCTCATGCCACCAGAGACCACGATGCCTTGTTGCAGGAGCCACTGCAGCCGGGACCCGTGGGCTCGGCCCGTGCAAGGTGGCCCAGCGCGGCCTCTCGGCCAGTGTCAGCGCATCCGCCCGGGGGCCGGCCGCGTCGAAGCTGGGCCAGACCACGTTGTGGTTGTCAGGGCGCACCAGGGACCGTCCTCCAACGGATCTTGCCTGGAGCAGGAACAAGGTGAGTGTGACCGCTGCTTCGCAGGTCTCCCGATCGGACCGAAGTGGCCTGCCGGCGCTGCTGACTCCGTGGCCGTGCCACTGGTGCCTCCGGATCAGGGCGTCCGCATCTTCAACGAAGGGCGGCTCACATCTCTCCCGAGAATGGTCAATGCCCAGCCGTCCGCAATGTTTCGTGGTGTGTGGTCGCCCTCCGCGGTGTCACGCGCCGGCTTCGGACGGGTCCGCCGACGGCTGTACCTGCTCCCCGATGACCGCCGTCATCACTCGGCCGAGCTCGCGGATCGCGATCAGGGCCTCGTCCAGGGTGTCGATGCGGGCTGCTGCGGCTTTCAGTTCCACCGATGGCGGTACGGGGACGCCGTGCCGAGCCAGCGTCTCCTGCACTACAACGAGGAGTTCGTAAGTCAGGAGCACCGCACGGTATTCACGTTCGCTACCTGCGTGGAACGTCTCGCGTTCAGTCATGGCGCCGCCTTCAGCCGGGGAATGATCATGAATCGGTCGCCACGTGCGCTGTACACGACCTGCACGTCCTCGCCCGCGGCGTTCCGGCCCGCCGCTTCGGAGTCCAACAGTGGCAGCGATCGCGGATCACCGGCGGGCAGCCAGCGATGTTCGGTGCCCCGCTCCGTGACCATGGCGCTCACCACTTCTCCACCGATGCCGTACCGGCCCGCGGGTAGGCCGCACGTACCTGCTGCAACGCCCAGCGCATGCGGGGCACGGCGGTCTCCGGGAACTCGCCGTAGGCGCCGGCGAGCGCAATGGCGCATCCCCGGGTCCCACCGAGGCGGCGGATCGCCTGCGCAACGGCTGCCGTGAGCTCACCCTTCGTCAGATGGGACCCGACTGTCACGCTGCTGCTGAAGAGCGCTTCGGCCCTGGCAGTGGTCAGGAGGTCGTTTGTCATGGCGATGAAGCCCTCCTCCGTCTGGTGGGGGAACTCGGCAGCAGGACGGTCCCGTCGCCTGTTGCGAGTACCTGCAGACCTCATCGTGCGTGCCGGGGTTGCAGCACTCACTGCACCAGCTGCTGCAGCGGACGCCGACCGGGCTGCCGAAGTATGTCGGCCGGTGGCGCCGGGGCCTACCGTGCCAGGACGCCGAGGAGGACGCAGCCGAACTCGGCGCCGGGGAGGACGTCATGGCGATCGCCGGGGATCGTGTGTAGTTCCGCTCCGTGGAGAAGTCCGACGATCCGCTCGATCCCCTGGGGCATGACGTCATCCTGCCCATGCCGAGGATCGGTGACACCACTCCGGCCCAGCTCGCGGGGCGCGGGTGGCCGGCGCCGCAGCGCTACGAGTCGTTTTTCTGTGTGCCGGGGTGCCTGCGTGCGCGGTGTTTGGCGACGTTGAGGCGGTTTCCGCACAGGTCGGGCATGCAGTACCGGCGTCGGCCCGCCTTGCTGGTGTCGACGAACATTCCCGCGCACTCGGGTGAGGCGCAGTGGCGGACGCGGTCATGGCTCAGGGTGCGCAGCACTGTGAGCAGACCGATGCCGATGACTGCGGACAGTTCCCCGGCGAGCGGGGTCTGCGGGGAGGTGGTGAGGTACCACTGCCAGCGGCCGTCGGCGTCCCGTTCCAGCAGTGGCTGCGTGCCGGCCCGTGCGACCAGCGCGTTCGCACCCTGGGCGAACCGGTCCTCGCTGTCCGTCTCCAGGAGCGAGCGCAGTTCCTGACGGAGCGTCAGGACCTCTTCGAGGTCCTGCTCGGTCGGCCGGTGCTCGGGGCTGGCGGTGTCGGTGGGGATGTGATGCTCGTTGAGGAAGTGGGCCAGCGCGGCCGGGTCCTGGAGCATCTCGCCGGTGCTTGCGCGGACCAGGGCGGAGGTGTTGACGAGGGCCGTGGCGAGGCCCGCCCCCAGCGCGTAATCGGAAAACAGGAGTTTCAACTCTTACCCCATGCTAGCGTAACCAGAGAAATGCAAGTTTACCTCTTACTCTGTGGAGGGCTCGCATGACCGCACACTCCCGCCCCCGGCCATGGAAGCTCCGGCAGCGCATACCGGTCGCCGCCGGGACGGTCGCCGCCGGCGTCTTCGGCGACGGCCCACCGCTCATCCTCGTCCACGGCACACCCGCCTCCTCCTATCTGTGGCGGAACACCATCCCCGTTCTCGCCCGCCACCACACCGTCTACGTCTGGGACCTCCTCGGCTTCGGCGACTCCCGCCTCGCCCCCGAA
>NZ_NHSG01000351.1:0-4477 GCF_020024005.1 Streptomyces purpurogeneiscleroticus | reverse complement strand
GGCGTTGACTTTTGGCACGCTGTTGAGTTCTCAAGGAACGGACGCTTCCTTTGTACTCACCCTCGCGGGCTTTCCTCCGGGCGCTTCCCTTCGGTCTTGCGTTTCCGACTCTATCAGATCCTTGCGGCTCCGATTTTCGCCGGTGCGTTTCCGCCTTTCGGCTTCTTCGCGGTTCCAACCTTACCAGATCCTTTTCGGTGATCCGGCCCCCTGCTGGAGCGGGGTTGCTTTCCGGTCCGGCCCTTTCGAGCTTTCCCTTTCAGCGGCTCCGACTCTATCAGATCCTTTTTCGCTTCCCGCTTCGTGAAGCGGTCTTTCGAATGGGGTTCCGATCCCTGTCGGGAGGGCCCGCCGCGTCAGCGGCAGAATTTCTCTGTCGCGTTTCCGGCGTGTCCACTACTTTAGCGGTTTCCGCTGCCGGTTCATAATCGAGCCGGTCGGTTGAATTTCGGCATGCCGAAATTGTTCCCGAAGGAAGGCCGTGCAGTAATGGGGTGCCGCCGGTGCGGCGTGAGTGGCTGCCGCAAAACCGTTACGGCTGTGTGGCAACTCGGAGAACACTACGGATCGGGGTGGGCCGTGTCAACCGGCCCCTGACCCGTCCGGGGACGCCGTGACCCTCGGGGTCAGTCGAGGTCGGTGAGACGGCCCTCCGCGTCGGGCTGGGCGTCCTCCACGCGGCGCAGCAGTCGCGTCAGTACATCGCCCAGAAGCCCTCGTTCGCGTGAATCGAGGTCCTGTAGCAGGTCCTCTTCGAACACGGACGCGAGGCGCATGGCCTCCAGCCACTTCTCGCGCCCCTCGGCGGTGAGCTCGACGATGACACGGACGCGATTGTTCTCATCGCGCTCGCGGTTGACGAGCCCTTCGCTCGCCATGCGGTCGATGCGGTGCGTCATGGCGGCCGGCGTGAGGCCCAGCCGCTTGGCGAGCTCGCCGGGGCCGAGGCGGTAGGGCGCTCCGGAGACGACGAGGGCCTTCAGTACTTCCCACTCGGCGTTGCTTATCCCCAGCGTGGCGGTCTGCCGGCCGTAGGCGACGTTCATCCGGCGGTTGAGGCGCTGCAGTGCGGAGACGACCTTCTCCACCTGGGGGTCCAGGTCCTGGAACTCGCGCTGGTAGGCCGCGATCTGTTCCTCGAGGCTCGGCTCTGCCGGGCGGGGGACCGCGTCTGAGGGCTCTGACATGCGGCGCAGTATGACACGTAACTCATTGGCGTTGAAGTCCTTGGTCATGTACTCTTTAGCTTCGAACTTTAGAGTTGAAGTCTTCAGCTTAAGACTGTCTGGTTTTGACCGGACACGTCGCAAAGCTCCTTATCTTCCTCTGGAGTCACAGTGCTGGGGGGCACCAGGTCTGCTCCGGGGGGTCGGGATTCCCGCGTGCGCCTCGCTCCGCCCTGCACACACACGCGCAGCAATGCGCACGCACGTACGTATCTGACGACCCTCTCGACCTAGGTAGGTGAGTGTGACCACCGCAATGGGCGCCGCGCTGCGCCGGATCCAGCTGGGCAACGCGCTGAGCGCGTTCGGCAACGGCTTCACGGTTCCGTATCTGTACGTCTACGTGGCGAAGGTGCGTGATCTTGGAGCGAGTACGGCAGGCATCGTGCTCGCGATGCTGGCCGCTGCCGCGCTCTTCGTCCTGCCCTTCACCGGTCGTGCCATCGACCGGCGGGGTCCGCTGCCGGTGGCCGTGGTGGGCACGTTCGCCGCCGCGCTCGGCTCGCTGGGCCTGGGGCTCTCCGACAGTGAGCCGCTGGTCATCGCCTCGGCGGTGTCGCTCGGCGCGGGTATAGCGGTCATCCAGCCGGCGCTGGCGACGATGATCGTCTGGTGCTCGACGACCGTGACGCGGTCGCGCGCCTTCGCCACCCAGTTCTTCCTGAACAACCTGGGGCTGGGCATAGGCGGCCTCATCGGCGGCATGCTCGTGAACGAGAACGACCCGGCGAGCTTCGTACGGCTTTTCGCCATCGAGGCCGTGATGTTCCTGGTGCTCGGCGCGGCCGTGGCGACCGTACGGCTGCCGAAGGTGCCCAAGGTCGAGGATGCGGTACCGGTCGAGGAGCGGGCCGAAGGCGCCTGGCGGGCGCTGCTCGCCGACCGGCGGATGATGTGGCTGTGCGCGCTCGGGTTCGTGCTGTTCTTCGCCTGCTACGGGCAGTTCGAGTCGGGCCTCGCCGCGTATGCGACCGAGGTCACCCGCGTCCAGCCGTCGACGATGGGCATCGCGCTGGCGGCCAACACCGCTGCCATCGTGCTGGCGCAGTTCGTCGTGCTGAAGCTGGTCGAGCGGCGGCGCCGCAGCCGGGTCATCGCGGTGGTCGGGCTCATATGGACGGTGGCCTGGGTCGCGGCGGGCCTGTCCGGTCTGGTGCACGGCGCGCAGGCGCTGGCCACGGGGCTGCTGATCTCCACGTACATGCTGTTCGGCGTGGGCGAGTCACTGCTGTCGCCGACGGTGCAGCCGCTGGTGGCGGACCTGGCGCCGAGCCGGCTGATCGGTCAGTACAACTCGGTGTTCGCCCTGGTGAAGCAGCTGGCGCTGGCGGTCGGGCCGGCCGTGGGCGCGCTGATGGTGGGGCACGGGGCGGCTGCCGCGTACATCGTGATGCTGATCCTGTGCGCGCTCGGGGTCTCGGCGCTGGGCCTGCGGCTGGGCCGCTTGCTCACCGCGGCCCAGGACAACCCGCAGGCCGTGGCCGCGCCGGCGGAGGCAGCGGCAGAGGCTCCGGCGCGCGACGAGGTGGCCTGCGTGGCGTGAGCCGCGTGACCGGCCGAGGCCGGGTCCGTACATCCGTACGGGCCCGGCCTCTTTCTTGTACGCGGGGTCTCGGGCTCTTTCTTGTCCGCGGGGTCTCAGGCCGGTCGGCTACTCGCGGGGCAGCGCGAACTCGCACCAGACCGCCTTGCCGCCGCCCGGTGTGCGGCGCGAGCCCCAGTTCGAGGCGATGGTGGCGATGATGGAGATACCGCGGCCCGCCTCGTCGACCGGCTCGGCGCGGCGGCGGCGCGGCAGGTGGTCGTCGCCGTCGGTGACCTCGACGATCAGGCGGCGGTCCGTCCGCCGCAGCCGCAGCCGCATGGGCGGCGTCCCGTGCTGGAGCGAGTTGGCGACCAGCTCGCTCGCGGCCAGGACGCCGAGGTCGTGCAGCTCCGGGGAGAAGCGCCAGGAGGCGAGGACACCGGAGGCGAAGGCGCGGGCGCGCGGCGCCGCCTCCGTACCGCCGTGCAGTTCCAGTGCGGCGTTGTGGAAGAGCTCGGCCTCGGGGCCGGTGCGGTCCGGGTGCTGGAGGACCAGGACGGCGACGTCGTCGTCGTGGTCGTTGGAGATGCCGAGGGCGCGCAGCAGGCGGTCGCAGATGATGTCGGGCGCGCCGGTGGCGCCGGCGACGGCGTGCTCCAGTGCGGCGATGCCCTCGTCGATGTCCTTGTCGCGGCGCTCGACGAGACCGTCCGTATAGAGGACGGCGGTGGAGCCGGGGCCGAGCTGAACGCTGCCGGAGGTGTGCAGCCAGCCGCCGGTGCCGAGCGGCGGGCCGGTCGGTTCCTCGGCGCGGTGCACGGTGCCGTCCTGGTTGCGCACGAGGATGGGCAGGTGGCCGGCCGAGGCATAGACCAGCCGGCCTTCGTTGGGGTCGTGCACGGCGTACACGCAGGTGGCGATCTGGCTCGCGTCGATCTCCGCGGCGAGCCCGTCCAGGAGCTGCAGGACCTCGTGCGGCGGGAGGTCGAGCCGGGCGTAGGCGCGGACGGCCGTGCGGAGCTGGCCCATGACGGCGGCGGCGCGCACGCCGCGGCCCATCACGTCGCCGATGACCAGGGCGGTGCGCCCGGCGCCGAGGGTGATCACGTCGTACCAGTCGCCGCCGACCGCGGCGTCCGTGCCGCCGGGGTGGTAGATCGCGGCGACCCGGAGGTCGTCGGGCTGCTCCAGCTCCTGGGGGAGCAGGGAGCGCTGGAGGGTGACGGCGGCCTCGCGCTGGCGGCGTTCGGCGGCGCGCAGCCGCTCGGCGGCCTCGACCTGGTCGGTGACGTCGGCGGCGAAGACGAGGACGCCCTTGTGCGGCGCCACGCAGGCGATCTCGGGATCCGGGGCCGGGGTGCTGGCGGCGGCGACCTCGATGGGCGTGCAGGTGAAGGTGTAGTAGCCGTCGCGGCTGAGGTCGGAGCCGGCGCCGCCGGGGACCTTGCGCGCCTTGACCGTGCGCGGCTTACGGCTGCGCAGTACCTGGTCCATCAGCGGCAGCAGCCCCAGCTCGGCGAGCTCCGGCAGGGCTTCCCGGGCGGTCCCGCCCGGCGGGCGTTCCCCGAAGACCTTGGCGTACGCGCCGTTGACGTACGCGATGCGGTGCTCGGGGCCGTAGACGACGGCGACCAGGGCGGGGATCGTGCCGAGGATCTCGTGGGCGGAGAGCACGTCGACGGTGGGCGGCTGCGCACCGGACGGGCCGACGTGCGCTGTGCCCGAG
>NZ_NHSG01000350.1:0-59565 GCF_020024005.1 Streptomyces purpurogeneiscleroticus | reverse complement strand
CCCGGCGCAGCCCCTCCCCCCGCGCGCCACTCCCGTACGACGCCCGGGCGTACCGCGCCCGGGGGCGGGTCCGCCTCGCGGGGCACCGGGTCGTAGCCGCACAGGGCCTCTTCCGCGGCGCCGGCGGCCAGGCCGGTGAGGACGACGCGGCCGTCGTCGCAGACCAGGACCGTGCGCGGGGTGATGTTGCGGTGCGTCCAGCCGTGCGCGTGCAGCGTGCGCAGCGCGGTGAGGACGTCGGCGGCGATCTCCGCCGCGCGGTGCGGGGACAGCGTGCGGTCGGCGAGCAGCGCCGCGAGCGGCCGGGCCGGGATCAGTTCGCTGACGATCCACAAGCTGCCGTCCTGCGCGAAGACGTCGAAAACCTGGTCGAGCCGAGGATGGTCCGGGACGCGCGCGGCAGCCGTCGCGGCCTCCAGGGCGCGCCGCACCACGGGATCGGACGGATCGCGGTCGGCCCGCGCGCCCCCGCCCGAGCCGAAGCCGGCCCCGGAGCCGGCAGTCGTACGCCGCCCACGGCCCCCGGCGCCCGTGTCGTACTCGTCGACCAGCTCCGCGTCCACGACCTCCGGGAGCGGCACCTGACGGACCAGCACTTCCTGCCCGCTGCGCGTGTCCAGCGCGCGGGTCAGGAGCGGCTCGGGCGCGTCCGGCGGGGGCGCAGGAAGGCGGTAGCGCTCGGCGAGCACTCGCCCCGCGTACTCGTCCACGACGCCTCCCCAGTGCGCGCGATACCCGCGGCCAACCGCTGGACCGTTTCTACCCCCCGGCACAGCGGTCCGTGGTCGGTTCCAGTCGCAATACTGCCGAAATGCGGCCGCGTACGGTCTATGTGAGGCCACGATACGTGTCCCGGGTCCGCCTGGGGACTGCTCGGCGCAACAGCACTCACCCGCTCCGGTGGCTTTCTGCCACCGGAGCGGGCGGAATGATCAGTCCCTCATACGGACGCGGGGGACAGCAGTTGCCCGGGGGCCGACATCAGCCCGCTGCCCCGAAGGCCGGCGCCGCGCCACTGGGAGCGCAGGCCGTCACCCGTAGGCCGGCGCCCCGCCGCCCCGTAGACCGGCCCTCTTCCCGACGGCCGTCGGCCCTTGCCCCCGAAGGCCGTCGCCCCTTCGCCCCCGAAGGCCCTCAGTCCTTCACCTCGAACGTGCGGAACGCCGTCTCCCGGAGCTGGCGGCACTCCTTGTCCGGCCAGGTCCCGGCCTTGCAGGTGATCATGATGGCGTAGCCGTGGTCGCCGTCGACCTTGAAGCCACGGTTCAGTATGCGCATCTTCTGGCCGCGCTGCTCACGGGTGAACGACCAGTCGGCGACGGTCGGGTAGTCCCGCCAGTCGGCCTTCTTGATGCCGATGAGGTGGTAGCCGGAGCTGCTGCCGCGCACCGCGGGCTCCAGGCCGCGCCAGGCCGCGACGGCGTCGTCGCTCGGCTTGGCGTTGAAGTCGACCTGAATGCGCGGGAAGCCCCCGGAGGCGCTGTAGATGCCGCCCGAGTTCTGGCCCGCCGTCCCGGTCTGCTTCCAGCCCTCCGGCATCGCCATCGTGAAGTGGAACCGGCCGTTGGAGATCTTCTTGAAGCCGTCCGGGAGAGCGTCGCCGTCCTTGTCGTCGCTCTTCTCCTCGTCGCCCTTGTCGTCGTTCGCGTCGTCCTCGGGCGGCGCGCTCGACTGCTCGGCCTGCGCCCCCTCGCTGGCCTGCGGGCTCGCGTTGCGCTCGCCCTGCGGCTCGTCGGAGGCGGGGGCCGCGCCGGCGCTCGGCCCGCTCCCCTGGGCCGTGCCCTTGCCCGGGGTGTCGTCCCCGGCGGTCAGCGCGAAGGCCAGCACCGTACCGAGGACCGCGAGGACGGCGACCACCGCGACGATGACGAGCGTGCGCTTCGGTACGACGTCGGTCAGCGAGGCACGGGTCGTGCCCGGCACCGCCTGACCGGACGCGGGTGTGCCGTCCGGCTTCGGCGCGGAGCGGGCGGCCGAGGCGGCCGCCGCCGCGCTGCGTACGGACTTCAGGGCGCCGCGCATCCGCTCCCTGGCCGGCTCGGCGGCCGCGCCTGCGGTGGCGGCGGAGGGTCTTGGCGGCGCCGCGGGCTCCGGCGGCAGGGCCGGCAGCGCCATCATGCGGGTGGCCTCGGCGGGCTTCTCGGCCGGCTCGGGGCCGGTGTCCTCGGGCGCGTTGACCGCGGCCGTCAGCAGCGCGCGGGCGGCCTCGTCGCTCAGCCGCCCCGCCGGGTCCTTCACCAGCAGCCCGTAGATGACCTCTTCGAGGCCGCCGGCGCTCTTGGGCGGGTCCACCGGCTCGGTCATCACCGCGGTCAGGGTGGCGATCGCGGAGCCCTTGTCGTACGGGGGCACGCCCTCGACGCAGGCGTACAGCAGGCCGCCCAGCGACCACAGGTCGGACGGCGGGCCGGGCTTCTGGCCGCGGGCCCGCTCCGGGGAGATGTACGAGGGCGCGCCGACGAGCATGCCGGTGGAGGTGACCGAGGGGTCGCCCTCGACCTGGGCGATGCCGAAGTCCGTGAGCACCACCCGGCCGTCGTCGGCGATCAGGACGTTGGACGGCTTCACGTCGCGGTGCAGGATGCCCTCACGGTGCGCGGCGCGCAGCACGTCCAGGACGGCGAGGCCGACCTCGGCGGCGCGGCGCGGGGTGAGCGCGCCGTCGTCGCGGATGACCTCGGCGAGCGAGCGGCCCTCGACCAGTTCCATGACGATCCACGGGCGGTCGTCCTCGTCGACCACATCGTAGACCGTGACCGCGCCGTGGTTGCGGATCCTGGCGATCGCCTTCGCCTCGCGCAGCGTGCGGGTGATCAGGCGGCGCTTCTCGTCCTCCTCGACCCCGCCCGGGAAGCGCAGTTCCTTGACCGCGACCGTGCGGCCCAGGACCTCGTCCCGGGCCCGCCAGACCGTGCCCATCCCGCCCCGGCCGAGGACATCGCCCAGCCGGTAACGGCCGGCGAGCAGCCTGCCCGTCTCGCCGTCCTTGGCGTCCTCGTCGCCCACTGAATCCCCTCTGCAATCCAGCCGAGTTGGCAACCGCAACACCAAACTGCCCCAACTCGGACAACCCACCCTGGCAGAGCCTTCATTCTCCCTCATCCGCGGCGACGGGGAAGGCCCGGGGCCAGGAGGAGTACGCGTTGGGCACCCGTCATGATGGGCCCGACACCGGGAGTCCCGATTGACCTTGCGATCCGTGAATTTTAGCCGCGCGGCGGCGCTGACGGCTGCCTTCTGCGTGCTGCTCACGGCCGGATGCGCCGCCCGTGACCGCGCTCCGGCGCACTCTGCGGCGGCGGATGCGCCCGGCGCGCGCCGCTCCGCAACAGGTGCGCCGGGCCCCGGTACGGGCACGCCACCGCCCGCGGCCCGTACGCCGCGCCCCGATGCGCGGCCCTCGCCGTCCGACCGGCACGCGCCGCCCCGCACTCCGAGTACGCCGCGCAAGCCCGGCCCCCCGAAGGGCACGGCGCACGAGCCGAAGCCCGCGACCGCGCGGGCGGTCCGCGCGCTGGCCGACGGGGACACGCCGGGCGCCGCGGCACTGACGACCCGTGACGGCCGGTCGTACGCCTCGCGTTTCGCGGCAGCGGGCGTGGCCGACCTGCGGACCGACCGGCCCATCACGCCCGCCGACCACTTCCGCGCCGGCAGCCTCACCAAGACCTTCATCGCCACGGTCGTGCTGCAGCTGACCGCCGAGGACCGGCTCTCCCTGGACGACACCGTCGGCCGGCTGCTGCCCGGCCTCGCCCCCGGCGCCACGGACCCGCGCGACGTCACCGTCCGCGAACTGCTGGACCACACCAGCGGCCTGTACAACTACACCGCCGACCCGGAGCTGTCGCGGGAGCTGCACGGCGCCGGCTTCACCGCCCACCGGTACGACACCTACACCCCGGAACAGCTGCTGCTGACGGCGCTGGCCCATCCGGCGGAGAACGCCCCCGGCACCCGGTACGCGTACTCCAACACCAACTACCTCGTACTGGGGCAGATCATCGAGGCGGTGACCGGGCATTCGTACGCCGAGGAGGCCGGGCGCCGGATCATCGCGCCGCTGGGGCTGTCGGGCACGTCCTTCCCGGGGACCGACCCGCGGCTGCCGCGGCCGTACGGGCGCGGGTACTCGCAGGTGGGCGAGGAGCGCGTGGACAGTACGACGCTCGATCCCAGCCGGGCGGGCGCGGCGGGCGAGCTGGTCACGACGCTCGGCGACCTGAATCGTTTCTTCGCGGCGCTGCTCGGCGGCCGGCTGCTGCCGCCCCGTCAGCTCGCCCAGATGCGGGACGAAAAGGACACGAACGGGGTGTACGGGCTGGGCCTCTACGGAACGCGGCTGCCGTGCGGCGTGACCGTATGGGGCCACGACGGGGACATCAACGGCTCGTACGCGCAGACCGCGGCCACCGAGGACGGCCGGCACGTGCTGACGCTGCGGCTGAACACGGACCAGCCGGACGCGCCCCAGCGGATACACGCCCTGCTGACGGCGGAATTCTGCCCGCGGGCCCCGGAGACTCGGGAGGCCCCGGGGACTCAGGAGGCCCCGGAGACTCCGGGGGCGTGACGCCGCACGTACCGGCGCCACGCCCCCACCTCTACAGCGACCGCTGCCGCTACCGCGACACGATGTCCGGCGCCCCCAGCCGCGCCGCGTCCGCCGTCAGGTCGTCCGGCTGCCGCTGGGACTCCCGCTCGGCCTCGACCCGCTTCTCGTAGTGCTCGATCTCCCGGTCGACCTGGTCCTGGTCCCAGCCCAGCGCGGGCGCCATCAGCTCGGCGACCTCGCGGGCGCTGCGGGTGCCCCGGTCGAAGGTCTCGATGGAGATCCGGGTGCGCCGCGTCAGCACGTCGTCGAGGTGGCGGGCGCCCTCGTGGGTGCAGGCGTAGACGACCTCGGCGCGGAGATAGTCGTCGGCGGCCGCCAGCGGCGCGCCGAGTGACGGGTCGTCGGTGATCAGCTCCAGTACTTCCTCCGCCATCGAGCCGTAGCGGTTCAGCAGATGCTCTATACGGGCGACGTGCAGGCCGGTGCGCGCCGCGATGTGCGCCCGCGCGTTCCACAGCGCCTTGTAGCCCTCCGCGCCCACCAGTGGCACGTCCTCGGTCACACAGTCCGCGACCCTCTGGTCCAGCCCGTGCACCGCCTCGTCCACCGCGTCCTTGGCCATCACCCGGTACGTCGTGTACTTGCCGCCCGCGACCACGACCAGGCCCGGCACCGGGTGCGCGACGGTGTGCTCGCGCGACAGCTTGCTCGTCGCGTCCGACTCACCGGCCAGCAGCGGCCGCAGCCCCGCGTACACACCTTCCACGTCGTCCCTGGTCAACGGGGTGGAGAGCACGGAGTTGACGTGTTCGAGGAGGTAGTCGATGTCGGCGCTGGAGGCGGCGGGGTGCGCCTTGTCCAGGTCCCAGTCGGTGTCGGTGGTGCCGATGATCCAGTGCCGTCCCCAGGGGATGACGAACAGCACGCTCTTCTCCGTGCGCAGGATCAGCCCGGTCGTGGAGTGGATGCGGTCCTTCGGTACGACCAGGTGGATGCCCTTGGAGGCGCGGACGTGGAACTGGCCGCGCTCGTTGATCAGCCCCTGGGTGTCGTCGGTCCACACGCCCGTGGCGTTGACGATCTGCCGGGCGCGCACCTCGTACTCGCCGCCGGCCTCCACGTCCTGCACCCGCGCGCCGACCACCCGCTCGCCCTCGCGCAGAAAGCCGACGACCCGCGCGCGGTTGGCCGCGAGCGCCCCATAAGCGGCGGCGGTGCGCACGATGGTGGCGACATACCGCGCGTCATCCATCTGCGCGTCGTAGTACTGCAACGCGCCGACCAGTGCGTCCTTCTTCAGGCAGGGCGCGACACGCAGCGCCCGCGAACGGGTGAGATGCCGGTGGGCCGGCAGCCCGCGGCCGTGCCCCGAGGAGAGCGACATCGCGTCGTACATCGCCACGCCCGTGCCGGCGTACCAGCGCTCCCAGCCCTTGTGCTGGAGGGGATAGAGGAAGGGCACCGGCTTCACCAGATGCGGCGCGATCCGCTCCAGCAGCAGCCCGCGTTCCTTCAGCGCTTCCCGTACGAGCGCGAAGTCCAGCATCTCCAGATAGCGCAGCCCTCCGTGGATCAGCTTGCTGGAGCGCGATGACGTGCCCGATGCCCAGTCCCGCGCCTCGACCAGGCCCGTGGACAGTCCGCGCGTCACCGCGTCCAGTGCGGTGCCGGCGCCGACGACGCCGCCGCCGATGACCAGCACGTCCAGCTCGCGTTCCGCCATCCGTGCCAGTGCTCCGGCGCGCTCGGCCGGTCCCAGTGTCGCTGTCCTCACCACTGCCTCCCGCTTCGGTCGGTGCTGTGATCGGTGCCACACCCCGTTGTTGATTCTGTCCGGAGGCGGCCCGGCCAGCCACCCTCCGCACGCTTACCGGTCGGGAAGACGCCACTCCGCACCCTTGATCCGCCAATCCCCATTCTGGGTCAAATGTCGGCTTAGTCTACTTATGCGCTACCTGGAATCGCTCGGGAAGGACGGCCAGAATGCCCGCAGACCTCGCCGTCATCGGACTCGGCCACATCGGCCTCCCCCTCGCCCAGGCCGCCGTCGCCGCCGGCCTCGGCACCCTCGGCTACACCCCCGGACCGCACACCGCCGCCGGCCTCGGCGCCGACGGCCCGCTCTCCCCCACCGAAGTGCGCCGGCTGCTCACCGCTGGCTTCCGCACCACCACCGACCCCGCAGTGCTCGGCAGGGTCCGCACGGCCGTCATCTGCGCCCCCACCCCGCTCGGCGAGGACCGCGCCCTGGACCTGCGCGCGGTGGCCGAGGCCGCCCGCACCCTCGCCGCACATCTGCGCCCCCACACCACGGTGATCCTGGAGTCCACGGGGTACCCCGGTACCACCGAGGAATTCCTCCGTCCGCTCCTGGAAGCGGGTTCGGGGCTCACCGCGGGACGCGACTTCCACCTCGCCTGCTCCCCCGCCCGGTACGACCCCGGCAACCGCCGCTACGGCCACGCCAACACCCCGAAGGTCATCGGCGGCCTCACCCCCGCCTGCACCGAAGCGGCCGCCGCCTTCTACGGCCGGCTCACCGACAAGGTCGTCCGCGCCCGCGGCCCCAAGGAGGCGGAGACCTCCGGACTTCTGGAGACCAACTACCGGCACGTCAATATCGCCCTGATGAACGAGATGGCCGTCCTCTGCCACGACATCGGCGTGGACCTCTGGGACGTCATCCGCTGCTCCGAGACCAAGCCCTTCGGCTTCCAGGCGTTCCGCCCCGGCCCCGGCGTCGGCGGCCACGCCGCCCCCATCGACCCCAACTGCCTCGCCCACAAGGGCCGCTCCCCCGGCTACCCGCTCCGCATGGTCGAACTCGCCCAGGAGGTCAACGGCCGGATGCCCCGGTACGTCATCCAGCGCTGCGCCACCCTCCTGAACGAGCACGGCAAATCGGCGCGCGGCGCGCGCGTGCTGCTGCTGGGGGTGACGTACAAGCCGGACATCGGCGACGAGGAGGGCTCACCGGCCCGCGAGATCGCCTCCCGCCTCCTGGAGCTGGGCGCCCATCTGACGTACCACGACCCGTACGTCTCCCAGTGGCAGGTACTGGGCCGCCCGGTCCCGCGCGCGGACTCGCTGTACGAGGCCGCCTCTGCCGCGGACCTCACGCTGCTGCTCCAGCACCACCGCACGTACGACCTCCAGGGCCTGGCCGTGAAGGCCCAGCTGCTGCTGGACACGCGCGGCGCGACCCCGACGGGCGCGGCCCACCGCCTGTAACGCGAAGGGGCCCCGCCGCGCCGGCAGGGCCCCTTGCACACGAAGTACCGGGACTACGCGCGGACGGTCACCTCGACCCGCTGGAACTCCTTCAGGTCGGAGTAGCCGGTCGTGGCCATCGCCCGGCGCAGCGCGCCGAAGAAGTTCATCGAGCCGTCCGTGGTGTGCGACGGGCCGTGCAGCACCTCCTCGGTCGTGCCGACCGTGCCGAGGTCCATGCGCTTGCCACGCGGCACGTCCTCGTGGACGGCCTCCATGCCCCAGTGGTGGCCGCGGCCGGGCGCGTCGGTGGCGCGGGCCAGCGGGGAGCCCATCATCACGGCGTCGGCACCGCAGGCGATGGCCTTGGGCAGGTCACCGGACCAGCCCACGCCGCCGTCGGCGATGACGTGCACGTACCGGCCGCCGGACTCGTCCATGTAGTCACGGCGCGCGGCCGCGACGTCCGCGACGGCGGTGGCCATCGGGACCTGGATGCCCAGGACGTTACGGGTGGTGTGCGCGGCGCCGCCGCCGAAGCCCACCAGCACACCGGCCGCGCCGGTGCGCATCAGGTGCAGGGCCGCGGTGTAGGTCGCGCAGCCGCCGACGATGACCGGGACGTCGAGCTCGTAGATGAACTGCTTGAGGTTCAGCGGCTCGGCGGCGGAGGAGACGTGCTCGGCGGAGACGGTGGTGCCGCGGATCACGAAGATGTCCACGCCCGCGTCCACGACGGCCTTGGAGAACTGGGCGGTGCGCTGCGGGGAGAGCGCGGCGGCGGTGACCACGCCGGAGTCGCGCACCTCCTTGATGCGCTGGCCGATCAGCTCTTCCTTGATCGGGGCCGCGTAGATCTCCTGCAGGCGGCGGGTCGCGGTGGCCTCGTCCAGCTCGGCGATCTCCGCGAGCAGCGGCTCCGGGTCCTCGTACCGGGTCCACAGGCCCTCGAGGTTGAGCACGCCCAGGCCGCCCAGCTCACCGATGCGGATGGCGGTCTGCGGCGAGACGACGGAGTCCATCGGGGCGGCCAGGAACGGCAGCTCGAAACGGTAGGCGTCGATCTGCCAGGCGATCGAGACCTCCTTCGGGTCGCGGGTCCGCCGACTCGGTACGACGGCGATGTCGTCGAAGGCGTACGCCCGGCGGCCGCGCTTGCCGCGCCCGATTTCGATCTCAGTCACTATGTGGCCTTTCGCTTACTTCGCGGCTTCGTCTGCCGATTCCAGTATCCCCGACGTGCCGGAGCCCGCGGACGGGTGTCCGCGGGCTCTCCCAGCGCTTCGTATCGCCGCTGGTCAGCGGGCGTTGTAGTTCGGCGCCTCGACCGTCATCTGGATGTCGTGCGGGTGGCTCTCCTTCAGGCCCGCCGAGGTGATCCGGACGAACCGGCCCTTCTCCTGGAGCTCCGGGACGGTCCGGCCGCCGACGTAGAACATCGACTGGCGCAGGCCGCCGGCGAGCTGGTGGACGACCGAGGAGAGCGGGCCGCGGTACGGGACCTGGCCCTCGATGCCCTCGGGCACCAGCTTCTCGTCGGAGGCGACGCCCTCCTGGAAGTACCGGTCCTTGGAGAAGGACTTGCGGTCGCCGCGGGTCTGCATCGCGCCGAGCGAACCCATGCCGCGGTACGACTTGAACTGCTTGCCGTTGATGAACATCAGCTCGCCCGGGGACTCCTCGCAGCCGGCGAGGAGGGAGCCGAGCATGACCGTGTCGGCGCCCGCGACCAGCGCCTTCGCGATGTCACCGGAGTACTGGAGGCCACCGTCGCCGATGACCGGGACGCCCGCCGCCTTGGCCGCGAGCGACGCCTCGTAGATCGCGGTGACCTGCGGGACGCCGATGCCGGCGACGACGCGGGTGGTGCAGATGGAGCCGGGGCCGACGCCGACCTTGATGCCGTCCACGCCGGCGTCGATGAGCGCCTGGGCGCCGTCGCGGGTGGCGACGTTGCCGCCGACGACGTCGACGGAGGAGTTCGACTTGATCTTGGCGACCATCTCGCCGACCAGCCGGGAGTGGCCGTGCGCGGTGTCCACGACGATGAAGTCCACACCGGACTCGATCAGCGCCTGGGCCCGCTCGTACGCGTCGCCCGCGACGCCCACGGCCGCGCCGACCAGCAGCCGGCCCTCGGAGTCCTTGGCCGCGTTCGGGTACTGCTCGGCCTTCACGAAGTCCTTGACCGTGATCAGGCCCTTGAGGACGCCCGAGTCGTCGACCAGCGGCAGCTTCTCGATCTTGTGGCGGCGCAGCAGCTCCATGGCGTCCACGCCGGAGATCCCGACCTTGCCCGTGACCAGCGGCATCGGCGTCATGACGTCACGCACCTGGCGGCCGCGGTCGGTCTCGAAGGCCATGTCGCGGTTGGTGACGATGCCGAGCAGCTTGCCCGCCGCGTCGGTCACCGGGACACCGCTGATACGGAAGCGCGCGCACAGCTCATCGGCCTCGGCCAGGGTCGCGTCCGGGTTGACCGTGATCGGGTCCGTGACCATGCCGGACTCGGAGCGCTTGACGAGGTCGACCTGGTTGGCCTGGTCCTCGATGGAGAGATTGCGGTGCAGCACGCCGACGCCGCCCTGACGGGCCATGGCGATGGCCATCCGGGCCTCGGTGACCTTGTCCATCGCCGCGGACAGCAGCGGGACGTTCACCCGGACGTTCTTCGAGATGTACGAGGAGGTGTCGATCTGGTCGGGCGCCATGTCCGAGGCGCCCGGCAGGAGGAGCACATCGTCGTAGGTCAGCCCGAGTGTCGCGAATTTTCCGGGGACTCCGTCGACGTTGGTCATGACACCTTCCCAATGGCCTTGATCAGTGCGGATGTCCATGCTAACGGGAATGGCCGGTGTCCCATTCCACGAGCAAGATCACCCGCGTTCTTTGTGCGTTCACACGGACGGAGCAGGGCGTGCGGCGGCCCGCCCCGCTCCGCTGTACGAGAGGAGGCGGCGGCTACTGCTCGGCGAGCGCCCGCAGCCGGCTGAGCGCGCGGTGCTGTGCGACCCGCACGGCCCCCGGCGACATCCCCAGCATCTGCCCGGTCTCCTCCGCCGTCAGCCCGACCGCGACCCGCAGCAGCACCAGCTCCCGTTGGTTCTCCGGCAGGCTGGCCAGCAGCTTCTTGGCCCACTCCGCGTCACTGCTGAGCAGCGCCCGCTCCTCGGGCCCGAGCGAATCGTCCGGCTGCTCCGGCATCTCGTCCGAGGGCACGGCCGTGCTGCCGGGGCCGCGCATGGCGGCCCGCTGCAGGTCGGCGACTTTGTGCCCGGCGATGGCGAAGACGAACGCCTCGAACGGCTTGCCGGTGTCCCGGTACCGCGGCAGCGCGCAGAGCACCGCCACGCAGACCTCCTGCGCGAGGTCCTCGACGAAGTGGCGAGCGTCACCCGGCAACCGCGACAGCCGCGTACGGCAGTAGCGCAGTGCAAGCGGGTGCACGTGCGCGAGGAGGTCGTGCGTGGCCTGCCGGTCCCCCTCGACGGCACGTGCGACGAGCCCGCCGATCTCCTGGGTCCCGTCCTCGCGCATCGGTCCATGGTGCCTTGGTGCCGCGCGGTTCGCGGCATCGCCCCCGTAGTTGTGCACCGAAGTGTTATGCGTCGGTGTGCCAGCACTCACGTCCCACGCCTCCCCCTTTCGGGTGTTGCCCATGCCGGACCCGAGACGTCGCCCATGGCGTTCTTCGGCACCGTGGGGCACCGGGCAGGGCATGTCCGTCATGAGGTCTCTTCTGGCCGAGTGAGAAGCCCCGGCCCTTGGAGCCGGGGAGGAGTCACACCTCAAGCATGCGGCATCGCGTGAGGTTTCGGCGCCGGACGTCGGCACAACGGGGCCGTGGCACGCGCCACCCCGACGGGAGGGCGCACGCCGCGGCCCCGCTGTGCCCTCGCGGCCAACTGCTCAGCGGACCAGGCCCCAGCGGAAGCCGAGCGCCACCGCGTGTGCGCGGTCGGAGGCGCCGAGCTTCTTGAAGAGACGCCGGGCGTGCGTCTTGACCGTGTCCTCGGATAGGAAGAGCTCGCGCCCGATCTCGGCGTTGGAGCGGCCGTGGCTCATGCCCTCCAGCACCTGGATCTCCCGCGCGGTGAGCGTCGGCGCGGCGCCCATCTCGGCGGACCGCAGCCGGCGCGGGGCGAGGCGCCAGGTCGGGTCGGCGAGCGCCTGGGTGACCGTCGCGCGCAGCTCGGCGCGCGAGGCGTCCTTGTGCAGATAGCCGCGGGCGCCGGCGGCGACGGCGAGCGCCACCCCGTCGAGATCCTCGGCGACGGTGAGCATGATGATCCGGGCGCCCGGGTCGGCGGACAGCAGCCGGCGCACGGTCTCGACGCCGCCGAGGCCGGGCATCCGTACGTCCATCAGAATCAGGTCCGAGCGATCGGCACCCCAGCGGCGGAGGACTTCCTCGCCGTTGGCCGCGGTCGTCACGCGCTCGACGCCGGGGACGGTCGCAACCGCCCGACGGAGCGCCTCTCGGGCAAGCGGGGAGTCGTCGCAGACGAGGACGGAAGTCATGGCCGTCCTCCGCAGCTGATGCGCGTCACGTTGTGCCTCCAGGCTGGTACGTATCGTCACCTGTGCGATTGACGGCCTCGGACACCTGCCCGGGGAGTCCCTCTGTCAACCGCTTCCGCACTCTCAACGACGGTCACCCGAAAGAGTTACGGGCTGAGGAGCCGTTTTCGACACTCTATGTGAGGGGCCGGACACGCAGCAGCAAGACCCGCGCCCCCTGCCGCTCCACTTCCTCTCGCGAGGGCGCTATGCCCTGTTTGGTGGCTTTTCTTCCGTTTGCTAGTTATCTGGGGCAAGATTCGAGATGAGTCATATTTACATCTGCTTAGACGGTAGATGTACGGTCTTGAACAGGAGCCCGTACCGCCACGCTTCGAGGGGACTAGCAATGGCAGATTTCTCCCGCCTTCCGGGCCCGAACGCGGACCTCTGGGACTGGCAGCTGCTCGCCGCCTGCCGCGGCGTGGACAGTTCGCTCTTCTTTCACCCCGAGGGCGAACGCGGCGCGGCCCGCAGCGCGCGCGAGACGTCCGCGAAAGAGGTCTGCATGCGCTGCCCTGTACGCGCCGAATGCGCGGCCCACGCCCTTGCCGTCCGTGAGCCGTACGGCGTGTGGGGAGGACTGACCGAGGACGAACGGGAAGAGCTGATGGGCCGGGCCCGGCACCGTCTGGTACCGGCCGGCGGCTCGAATCCCGCGACACTGACCAGAGGTTGAATGCCGTACACCCGAACAGGCGTAACGTTTCTGCGCCGCTACGGCAGCGGGCCGTGGCGCGGCGTCCGGTACGGCCGGTACCGCCGGGAGAGCGGTGCCGGTGAGGTTCAGCGGCGGCCCGCGGCCGCCAGCTGATCGAGCATGGCCGCCACCGCCGGTACCTGTGCCAGGTCCGGCAGCGTGAGCGCCACGATCTCGCGCTGCACCACCGGCTCCAGCCGGATCGTGCGCGCCCCCTTGGGCCGTACCGAGGCGAGCGCCAGCTCCGGGAGCGCGGCGACGCCCAGACCCGCGCCCACCAGCCCGATCACCGCCGGGTAGTCATCGGTGGCGAAGTCGATGCGCGGCGTGAAACCGGCGCGCTCGCACACCGTGACCAGGTGGCGGCGACAGCGCGGGCAGCCCGCGATCCACGGCTCCTCCGCCAGCTCGGCGAAGCCCGCCTTCGCTTCGTCGGCGAGCCGGTGCTCCTCGGGCACCAGCCCCACCAGCCGGTCGCTCAGTACGGGGCGTACGACCAGGTCGTCCCACTCGGACTCGGCGGCCGGGTCGGCGCCCGGCACCTCCGGGTACCGGAAGGCCAGCGCGATCTCGCAGTCGCCGCCGCGCAGCATCTCGATGGAGCGCGGCGGCTCCGCCTCGTCCAGCGAGACCGCCGTACCGGGGTGCGCGGCCCGCATCGCGGCCAGCGCGGTCGGCACCAGCGTGGAGCTGCCCGAGGGGAAGGACACCAGCCGGACCCGTCCGGCGCGCAGTCCGGCGATCGCCGCGACCTCCTCCTCGGCGGCGGTCAGCCCGGCGAGGATGCCGGCGGCGTGCCGCACGAGGGCCTGACCTGCCTCGGTGAGCCGCATCTCGCGGCCGGCACGGATGATCAGCGGCGTGCCCGCCGACTGTTCGAGCGCCTTCATCTGCTGGGAGACGGCGGGCTGGGTGCAGCCGAGCTCGCGGGCGGCGGCGGAGAACGAACCGGTCCGCGCGACGGCGCGCAGCACGCGGAGATGACGGGCCTCGATCATGTCTTAAGCATAAGCACCACTTGGGGCGAGCTCGGATAATTCACTCGCTGCTTTGCCGCGCCACGCGCCGTCACCGTCCGCCTCACCGCCCGCCTCACCGCCTCCGTACGACGGTCCCGACCGCGGAACATTCGGCGCGAACCCCACCATGAGTGGGCCGGATGTGAGCGGTTCCCCGTGCCGATAGCGTTCTCTTATGACGACTGCATTGGTCACGGGAGCTACAGCGGGGATCGGGGCGGCGTTCGCGCGCCGGCTGGCGGCCGACGGACACAACCTGGTGCTGGTGGCCCGTAACGAGGAAAAGCTGCGCGAACACGCGGCCGAGCTGCACGACCGGCACGGCATCGAGGCCGGTGTGCTGGTCGCCGATCTGGCGACGGAGGAGGGCATCGCGGCCGTCGAGGAACGGCTCTCGGACAGCAGGAACCCGGTGGACCTGCTGGTCAACAACGCGGGCTTCGGCAACAAGGGCGAGTTCCTCGAAGTACCCATGGCCGACGAGCTGACCATGCTGAAGGTGCACTGCGAGGCGGTGCTGCGGCTGACCTCGGCGGCGGTCAAGGGGATGCGCGAGCGGCGGCGCGGCGGCGTGGTCAACGTCGCCTCGGTCGCGGCCTTCGTGCCGCGCGGCACGTACGGCGCGAGCAAGGCGTGGGTCGTGCAGTTCACCCAGGGCGCGGCGCGTGACCTGGCGGGGAGCGGGGTGCGGCTGATGGCCCTGTGCCCGGGATTCGTCCGTACCGAGTTCCACGAGCGGGCCGGGATGGGCACGGACAACATCCCCGGCTGGATGTGGCTGGACGCGGACAACCTGGTGGACGCCGCGATGAAGGACCTGGCCCGCGGCCGCTCCCTCTCCATCCCCGACCCGCGCTACAAGGCCCTGATGGGCGTCGTGAAGCTCGCCCCGCGCAACCTCCTGGGCGGCGTCACGTCCCGGACGGGACGGAAGTACGGGCCGCAGTAGCCCGCGCGCGATCGAAAAGCGACGGGCCCGGTATCTCCTGAGAGACACCGGGCCCATTCGTACCGCAACCACCGCTTGAGTTACCCCCGCGGCGCGCAACCAGGTCCGCGAGAGCGGCGGCGGTTTAGCCGCAAAATCAGTGCGCGTGGCCGTGGCCGTGGCCGTGGCCGGCCTCGGCCTCTTCCTCGGCCGGCTTCTCGACGACCAGGGTTTCGGTCGTGAGGAGCAGGGAGGCGATGGAGGCGGCGTTCTCCAGGGCGGAGCGGGTGACCTTGACCGGGTCGATGACGCCGGCCTTCACCAGGTCGCCGTACTCGCCGGTCGCGGCGTTGAAGCCCTGGCCCTTGTCGAGCTCGGCGACCTTGGAGGTGATGACGTAGCCCTCGAGACCGGCGTTCTCGGCGATCCAGCGCAGCGGCTCGACCGCGGCGCGGCGGACGACGGCGACACCGGTGGCCTCGTCGCCCTCCTTGCCGAGGTTGCCCTCGAGCACCTTGACGGCGTGGACCAGAGCGGAGCCACCACCGGAGACGATGCCCTCCTCGACCGCGGCGCGGGTCGCGGAGATGGCGTCCTCCAGACGGTGCTTCTTCTCCTTGAGCTCGACCTCGGTGGCCGCACCCACGCGGATGACGCAGACGCCACCGGCGAGCTTGGCGAGGCGCTCCTGGAGCTTCTCGCGGTCCCAGTCCGAGTCGGTGGACTCGATCTCGGCCTTGATCTGGTTGACGCGGCCCTGCACGTCCTCGGAGTTGCCGCCACCGTCGACGATGGTGGTGTCGTCCTTGGTGACGGTCACGCGGCGGGCGGTGCCCAGCACGTCCAGACCGGCCTGGTCGAGCTTGAGGCCGACCTCCTCGGCGATGACGGTCGCACCGGTGAGGGTGGCCATGTCGCCGAGCATCGCCTTGCGGCGGTCACCGAAGCCGGGGGCCTTCACGGCGACGGCGTTGAAGGTGCCGCGGATCTTGTTCACGACCAGGGTCGACAGGGCCTCGCCCTCGACGTCCTCGGCGATGATCAGCAGCGGCTTGGAGCCACCGGCCTGGATGACCTTCTCCAGCAGCGGCAGCAGGTCCTGGATCGAGCCGATCTTGCCCTGGTGGATCAGGATGTACGGGTCCTCGAGGACGGCCTCCATCCGCTCCTGGTCGGTGACCATGTACGGGGAGAGGTAGCCCTTGTCGAAGGCCATGCCCTCGGTGAAGTCGAGCTCCAGGCCGAAGGTGTTGGACTCCTCGACGGTGATGACACCGTCCTTGCCGACCTTGTCCATCGCCTCGGCGATGAGCTCACCGACCTGCTTGTCCTGGGCGGACAGGCCGGCCACGGCGGCGATGTCCTCCTTGGAGTCGATCGGGCTGGCGATCGCGAGGAGGTCGTCGGACACGGCCTTGACGGCGGCGTCGATGCCCTTCTTCAGGGCGGCCGGGGAGGCGCCGGCGGCGACGTTGCGCAGGCCCTCGCGGACCAGCGCCTGGGCCAGGACGGTGGCGGTGGTGGTGCCGTCACCAGCGATGTCGTTGGTCTTGGTCGCCACCTCCTTCACCAGCTGGGCGCCGAGGTTCTCGTACGGGTCGTCGACCTCGACCTCGCGCGCGATGGTGACACCGTCGTTGGTGATGGTCGGGGCGCCGAACTTCTTGTCGATGACGACGTTGCGGCCCTTGGGGCCGATCGTCACCTTGACCGTGTCGGCAAGCTTGTTGACGCCGCGCTCGAGGGCGCGACGGGCGTCCTCGTCGAACTTCAGAATCTTCGCCATGAGTTACGTGTCCTTAGTCGTACTCTCAACGAAATGCGCCCCTGCCCCGGGTGGTGAGACGCGGGAACCAGGGGCGCAGATCAGAACAGCTGGGGTGAAGCGTCGGCCTGGGAAATCCCAGGTCCCCGGCTTACTTCTCGACGATCGCGAGAACGTCGCGGGCCGAGAGGACGAGGTACTCCTCGCCGTTGTACTTCACCTCGGTGCCGCCGTACTTGCTGTAGAGCACGACGTCGCCGACGGAAACGTCGAGCGGAAGACGGTTACCGTCCTCGAAGCGGCCCGGGCCCACGGCCAGGACAACGCCCTCCTGGGGCTTCTCCTTGGCGGTGTCCGGAATGACCAGGCCCGAAGCCGTGGTCTGCTCGGCGTCGAGCGGCTGGACCACAATGCGGTCCTCGAGCGGCTTGATGGCAACCTTGGAGCTGGCGGTCGTCACGATCCGACCTCCCCCTTCGGAGATCTCACGGGGTTAACTGTCTGAGGTGGCGACCAGGTGGATCCGTCGTCGCGGGTGCCGGACCTGCCCGTCGCGCGTAGCTTTCGCTCGCTCCCCGGGCATGCGCCCGGTCGGCTCGCTGGTTGGCACTCTCCAACGGGGAGTGCCAGCGCCGAGACTATGACGCGGTTAGCACTCGGTCAAGCGGAGTGCCAACGTGGCTTCGAAAGAGATCCGTGACCTGTCGGTCAGCAGTTCCGTGACCTGCCCCAGAATGGGCCGGGTGAACCCTCTCGACTCCTTCTCCGCGCTGCTCACCGACGAGGGCCGGGCGCTGCTGGCCGGTCTGCGCGACCACGACCCCGCCCAGGAACTCGCCACCGCCACCCGGCTGCGCCGCGAGCACCCGGCCGAGCTGGTCTCCGCGGCCCTCGGGCAGGCCCGGCTGCGGCAGCGGGCGGTCGCGAAGTTCGGCGCCGAGGACGCGTACCGGATGTTCTTCACCCCGAACGGCGTCGAGCAGTCCACCCGCCGCACCGTCGCCGTCCACCGCGCCGCCCGCCTCGCGGAACTGGGCGTACGCAGCGTCGCCGACCTGTGCTGCGGCATCGGCGGCGACGCGATCGCGTACGCCCGGGCGGGCATCCGCGTCCTGGCGGTGGACCGCGACCCGCTGACCGCGGAGGTGGCCCGCGCGAACGCCGAGGCGCTGGGGCTCGCGGACCTCATCGAGGTGCGCTGCGAGGACGTCACGGAGACAGACACTGCCGCGTACGACGCGGTGTTCGTGGACCCGGCGCGGCGGGGTGGCCGCGGCCGCATTTTCGACCCCGAGGCGTACTCCCCGCCGCTCTCCTGGGCGGTCGAGGCGGCCCGCAAGGCCCCGCGCGCCGCACTGAAGATCGCGCCCGGCATCCCGCACGAGGCGATCCCCGAGGACGCCGCCGCGGAGTGGATCTCGGACGGCGGCGACGTGAAGGAGGCCGTGCTCTGGTTCGGCACGGAGCCCGGCGCGATGCGGGCGACCCTGCTGCCCTCGGGCGCCTCGCTCAGCACCACGGCCCCGCTCCCCGACCCGTCCGTGCGCCCGGTGGGCCGCTACCTCTACGAGCCGGACGGCGCCGTCATCCGCGCGCACCTGGTCGCGGAGGTCGCGGCCGAGCTCGGCGGCGGCCTGATCGACGAGACCATCGCGTACATCACCGCCGACGAGCTGCGCCCCACCCCGTACGCCGCCGCCTACGAGATCACCGACGAGCTGCCCTTCAACCTGAAGAAGCTCAAGGCACTCCTTCGGGAACGCGAGATCGGCGTGCTGACGGTCAAGAAGCGCGGCTCCGCCGTCGAACCGGAGGAGATCCGCCGCAAGGTGAAGCTCCGCGGCCCGAACTCCGCCACGGTCCTCCTCACCCGCGTCGCGGGCGCCCCGACGATGCTGGTCGGGGCGCCGGCGTCGCCGCCCGTCGGCGACTGATCACGAGTACAGGTTGTCCTTGCTGACCTCGTGCACGTGATCGTGACCGTGGTGGTGGGAGTGCGGGACGCCGTGCCGGTGCTCGTGGCCCGGGGCCGGGACGTGCGGCTCGGTGACCGGGAGGGAGGAGTCGGCGGACAGCTCCCAGGCGGAGTGCGGGCGGTTCCGGGCGACCATCTCGGCGCCCAGGGCCGCGACCATCGCGCCGTTGTCCGTGCACAGCTTCGGGCGCGGCACGCGCAGCGTGATGCCCGCGTCCTCGCAGCGCCGCTCGGCCATCGCGCGCAGCCGGGAGTTGGCCGCGACGCCGCCGCCGATCATCAGGTGGTCCACGCCGTGGTCCTTGCAGGCCCGGACGGCCTTCCGCGTCAGCACGTCCACGACGGCCTCCTGGAAGGACGCGGAGACGTCCGCCACCGGCACCTCCTCGCCCGCTGCCCGCTTGGCCTCGATCCAGCGGGCCACGGCGGTCTTCAGGCCGGAGAAGGAGAAGTCGTACTTCGGGTCGCGGGAGCCGGTCAGGCCGCGCGGGAACGCGATCGCGTCCGGGTCGCCCTCGCGGGCCATCCGGTCGATGACCGGGCCGCCGGGGAAGCCGAGGTTCAGCACCCGGGCGACCTTGTCGAACGCCTCGCCCGCCGCGTCGTCGATCGTCGAGCCCAGCGGCCGCACGTCGGAGGTGATGTCCGGCGCGAGCAGCAGCGAGGAGTGGCCGCCGGAGACCAGCAGGGCCATCGTCGGCTCGGGCAGCGCGCCGTGTTCGAGCTGGTCGACGCAGATGTGCGAGGCGAGGTGGTTGACGCCGTACAGCGGCTTGCCGAGGGCGTACGCGTACGCCTTGGCCGCCGAGGTGCCGACGAGGAGGGCGCCGGCGAGGCCGGGACCGGCCGTGACCGCGATGCCGTCCAGGTCGGAGGCGGCGACGCCGGCCTCCTTCAGGGCGCGCTGGATCGTGGGGACCATGGCCTCCAGGTGGGCGCGGGAGGCGACCTCGGGGACGACGCCGCCGAAGCGGGCGTGTTCGTCGACGCTGGAGGCGATCGCGTCGGCCAGGAGGGTGTGGCCGCGGACGATGCCGACACCGGTTTCGTCGCAGGAGGTCTCGATGCCGAGGACGAGCGGTTCGTCAGCCATTGATCGGTGTTCCTTGTACGAGGGATTCGGTGGTGTAGCGCATGACCAGGGCGTCGACGTTGCCCGGCTGGTAGTAGCCGCGGCGGAAGCCGATGGGCTCGAAGCCGAAGCGTTCGTAGAGCCGCTGGGCCCGGTGGTTGTCGACGCGTACTTCGAGGAGCACTTCGTGGCACTCGAAGGTGTGGGCGGCGGTGAGCAGGTCGGTCAGCAGCCGGCCGCCGAGCCCGGAGCCCCACTGGTCGCGCGCGGTGGCGATGGTCTGGACGTCGCCGGTGCCGTCCACGGCGGCGAGGCCGCCGTAGCCGACGAGCCGGCCGTCCCGCTCGGCGACGGTGTAGTGCCGGTTGGCGCCGGGCCCGCGGGCGTGTGCCAGCTCGGACCAGAACATGCCCCGGGACCAGGCGTCCTCGGGGAACAGCTCTTCCTCCAGCGCCAGCACCGGCTCGATGTCCCACCAGCGCATCTCGCGCAGCGTGGCGGCCGGCGCGCCCGGGAGCGTGGTCCCGGGCCGGCCGGCGGGCTGGTCGGCGTGGGCGGTCACTTGGGAGTGACCACCTTGTAGTTGGCGGGCACCTGGGCGTCGGGGCGGCGCAGGTACAGCGGCCGCGGCGGCAGCAGCGTCTCGCCGCGGGCCAGCTTCTCGGCGGCGAGCGTGCCGAGGGCGGCCGCCGACTGGTACTCGGGCCCGTCCGTGCGTACGCCGTCGAACGTGTCGGCGTACAGGATCGCGCCCGCGCCCACGGCCGGCACCCCGGCGACCTGCTCGGCGATGTCGGCCGGGCGGTCGACGGCGGGCTCGGTCTCCCGTGTACGGAAGTCCGCGTAGCGGGCCCAGTAGACCTCCTTGCGGCGCGCGTCCGTGGCGACCACGAACGGCTCCTCGATTCCGGAGGCGTACGCGAGGCCGTCCAGCGTGCACAGGCCGTGCACGGGCACGTCCAGGGCAGCGCCGAAGGTGGCGGCGGTGACCAGGCCGACGCGCAGTCCCGTGTACGGACCGGGGCCGACGCCGACGACGATGTCCGTGACCGCGTCGAGCTTCACGCCGGCCTGAGCCAGCACCCGGTCGACGGCGGGCAGCAGCAGTTCGCCGTGGCGGCGCGCGTCCACCTCGCGCGCCTCGGCGAGCACGCGGGGAACGGCCGGACCGCCGTCGGGGACGGGGTCGCAGCTGAGCAGGGCGGCGGAAACGGCGGGGGTCGCGGTGTCAAGGGCAAGCAGCAGCACGCCCTCAAGACTACGGCGCGGCGGACACCGCCCTGCCGGGTACCGCGCTCGCCGGTACGCTGCGTGCGGGGACTTCGGACTTCTGACGCGTACGGACCGTACGGAAAGGTGGCACGGCGGTGGCCGCTAGGAGCAGCTCGATCGTGACGGCTCTCACTGTGGCCGCGCTGGCCGCGGTCGGCTTCCTGGCCTTCCAGGCATCGGCGGACGCCACCGGCGAGCTGGTGCCGGTCCGCTCGGCCAAGGGCGGCCCCGTGGCCTCGCCCGCGCCGTCGGGGCACCCCGCGCCCAAGGAGTCGGCGAAGGAGAAGGAGCGGCGCAGGACCGCGGTGCCGGCGCACTCCGGGACGGGCCAGCGGGTGGTGTACGCGCTGGACGCCCGGCGGGTGTGGCTGGTCGGCCCGAAGAACCAGGTCCTGCGGACGTACGAGGTCGTGCCGAGCGCGGTCAGCCCGGCGCCGGGGGCCTACACGGTGACCACGCGCTCCGCGAGCGTGACCGGTTCCGACGGCATTCCGATCGAGAATGTCGTGCGGTTCGCGACGGTCGACAACGTCGTGGTCGGCTTCAGCGCGGCGGTCGACGGCTCGATGCCGCAGCCGGGCACGCAGCAGAAGCAGAAGACGGGCGGCATCCGCGAGAAGCGGGCCGACGGCGCGGCGATGTGGAAGTTCGCGACGATCGGCAAGAAGGTCGTCGTCGTTCCGTAGCGCGCACGCGGGCCGCCCGCACCCGTACGGCGCAGCGCACGGACGCGGAATTAGGAATCACTCGTACGGGCTACGGGGTGTCGCGGCGGCCGGTGGACGGCTCCTGAGGCGCGTGGGAGCGGGCTCCGGAGCGCGTGGGAGCGGGCCTCTGGGGCGCGCCCGCCCTTGCGGTTTCCCTGTGCTGCCCGTGCTGCCCTACGCCGCGTCGCGGCCGCTGTTCGGCAGGTGGGTGTCCTCGGTCACGGGCTCGGTGCGGGCCTCCGTGGCGGCCGGCACCTCGGGGGCCGGGGCTTCCGGGGGCGTGGAGACCGCGTTGGCGGCCGCACAGGACGCCAGGAGCTCGTTCATCGTCGGCCCGGGGCCGTCCTCGCGCCGGAACGGAGACGGTTCGCTGTCGTCGCGGCGGGCCGCCGCGGCGAGGGACTGGTGGGCCGACATGGATGCCTCCCGGGAATCCTGGGGCGAGCGGGCATGGTTAGGTAGACCTAACCGGCTCTCTTCTTCCATGTGACCACGCCCGGTACCGCCGACGCAACATCTTCCCGACGGCTTGTCGGAAACTACGGATGCCGCGGACCGGGCAGGTCCTGCCCGGTCGCCCCCGGCGCCTCTCCCGTCAGACCTCCTGCAGCAGGCTCAGGTCGCAGCCCGCCCAGCGCTCGCCCACTCCGGTGACGGTGACCTCGCGGACGTCGTCCTCGGCGTCGCCCGCGGCCGCCTCCGCGCCCACGGTGCGCGCGATGACCACGTGCAGCCGGTCCTCGGACAGCTCCTCGACCTTGCCCTCGCCCCACTCCACGACCACCACCGACTCCGGCAGCGAGACGTCGAGGTCGAGGTCCTCCATCTCGTCCAGGCCGCCGCCGAGCCGGTACGCGTCCACGTGCACCAGCGGCGGGCCGACGTGCAGCGAGGGGTGCACCCGGGCGATGACGAAGGTCGGCGAGGTGACGGCGCCCCGTACGCCCAGGCCCTCGCCCAGGCCACGGGTCAGCGTCGTCTTCCCGGCGCCGAGCTCGCCGCTCAGCAGCACCAGGTCACCCGGGCGCAGCAGGCCGGCGAGCCGGCGGCCCAGCTCCTGCATCCGGTCCGGAGTCTTGACGGTTACCTGCGTGATGGCGTCGGTGGTGCTCATGCCGCCGATGGTACGAGCCCTCGCACCCCACGCGCGCCACCGTGGGCCGCTCGCCCTCAAGCCCGGGCCGGCCGCCAGCTCCGGGCCTCCATGGCCGCGCGTTCCACCAGGGTCGTCAGGTGGTCGTTGACCAGTTCCGGGTGTTCCAGCATGACCAGGTGGCCGCCGTCCGGTACGCAGATCAATTCCGCGGCCGGGAGGAGTTCGCCGATCGTGCGGCTGTGCTCGGGCGGCGTGATCAGGTCGCGGTCGCCGGCCAGTACGAGGGCCGGTACGCCGTCGTAGGCCGCCAGCGCGACCGTCTTGTCGTGCACCGCGAACGCCGGGAAGAACTCCGCGACGACGTCGATGGGCGTCGATTCGATGAGGCGTTCGGCGAAGCGGGCGACGCCGGGGTCCACGTCCTTCGGCGCGCCGAAGGAGTACCGCTTCACCAGGCCCGCGAAGAGGTCGGCGGTGGCCCGGCGGCCCTTCTCGACCAGCTCGCTCTGCGCGCCCAGCGCCTTCAGCACGCCGGGCGCGAAGCGGTGGAACGCCTTCACGCCCAGCGACGGCAGCCCGAAGGCGACCTCGCTCAGCCGCCCGGCCGACGTGCCGATCAGGCCGACGCCCACCACACGCTCGGCGACGAACTCCGGGAACTGGTCGGCGAGCGCCATCACCGTCATGCCGCCCATGGAGTGCCCGACCAGCACGATCGGCCCCTCCGGGACCGCGGCGTCCAGTACCGCCCTCAGGTCCCGGCCCAGCATGTCGATGGTGACCGGATCGGTGCCCTCGATCTGCGCGTGGCCGCGGGCCGAGCGGCCGTGGCTGCGCTGGTCCCAGTGGACGCTGCGGACCCTGCCGCGCAGCGCGGCCCGCTGGAAGTGCCAGGCGTCCTGGGTGAGGCAGTAGCCGTGGCAGAAGACGACGGTGGGGGCCGCGGAGCGTCGCCCCAGGGCCCCCAGCAGGCGCTTGCGGCGGGCCCCCGGGGTCTCGCCGTCCGGCCGGTCGTCGGCCTCGTCGATCTCGTAGTACAGCGCGGTGCCGTCGTCCGCGTACGCCGTGCCCGGTGTGCCGCGCAGCGACCCGTACGGGCCCGCCGAGTCCAGCGCCATCCGTGCCTTGCGGCGCATGCCCCGGCCGACCGTCAGCCGCTCCAGCGCCACCCCGGTGGCCGCGCCCGCGGCGACCACGCCGATCGCGGCGCCCGCGATGCCCGCGTGCCGTCCCGCCCGGGCCCAGCTGCTCACGGTCTCCGCCGCTCCGGCGGCGGCCCCGGCCATGTCCGGTACCCCCCGTGTGCCTTCACTCATGTCCCGTCCCCCGTTCTGTCGTGCTCAGGGACATTTCCGTGCTCATCGACATAGACGCGCGGCACCCGGCTTCCGATCCGCGTGACGATCTCGTACGCGATGGTTCCCGTGGCCTGCGCCCAGTCCTCGGCCGTCGGCTCGCCGCGGTCGCCCGGTCCGAAGAGCACCGCCTCGTCCCCCACCGTGGCTGATTCCCCGCCCAGGTCGACCACGAACTGGTCCATCGCGACCCGTCCGGCGATCGTCCGCCACTTGCCGGCGACCAGCACCGGGCCGACGCCGGAGGCGTGCCGCGGGACGCCGTCGGCGTAGCCCAGCGGGACCAGCGCGAGGGTGGTGTCGCCGGGCGTCGTGTAGTGGTGCCCGTACGAGACGCCGTGGCCGCCCGGTACGTGCTTGACCGACGCCAGCGAGGCGGAGAGCGTCATGACCGGCCGCAGCCCGAAGTCGGCGGGCGTGCCGACCTCGGGGCTCGGCGAGATGCCGTAGATGCCGATACCGGCGCGTACCAGGTCGAAGTGCGCGTCGGGGAGGGTGAGCAGGCCCGGGGTGTTGCAGATGTGCCGGACCTCGGGCGCGAGGCCCGCCGCCTCCGCCGTCGCGAGCGCGTCGCGGAAGACGGCGAGCTGGGCGGCGATCGAGGGGTGGCCGGGCTCGTCGGCGCACGCGAAGTGCGACCAGACGCCGGTGACCTTGATCAGGCCGTCCCGCTCGGCGTCCCGGGCGGCCGCGGTGAGCTCGGCCCATTCGGCCGGCTGGCAGCCGTTGCGCCCCAGCCCCGTGTCGATCTTGAGCTGGACCCGGGCGGTGCGGCCGGTGGCGTGCGCGGCGTGGGAGACCTCGTGCAGCGCCCACAGGCCGCTCACGGACACGTCGATGTCCAGCATGACGGCCTTCCGCCAGGGGCCGCCCGGCGTCCACAGCCACGCCATGAGGCGGCCGGTGTCGCCCGCCTCGCGCAGCTGGAACGCCTCCTCGGGGAGCGCGGTGCCCAGCCACTCGGCGCCCGCCTCGCGGGCCGCCGCCGCGCACTGCAGCGCGCCGTGGCCGTAGCCGTCGGACTTCACCACGGCCATCAGCTGCGCACCTGAAGCACGCACCTTGAGGGCGCGCACATTCGACCTCAGGGCGGTGAGGTCGATGGCGGCCCGGGCGCGCGTTGCTCTCTCAGTCATCGCCTTCAGTGTCTCAGGCGCCGCTCCGGCGCAGCCGTCGACCGCCTTATGAGGGCGTCACGTGCCCGGTTTCTTGCCCCATACGAAGACGCTGTCGTTTGTCCTGAGCATGCCCCACAGCTTCTCCGCGTGCCGCTTGCGCAGGTTCACGCAGCCGTACGAGCCGGGCGGGCTGTAGATGTTGGCGGTGATGCCGTGGAATGCCTGGCCGCCGTCGAAGAACTGACTGAACGGCATGGGTGAGTGGTAGATCGTGGAGAAGTGGTCGCGGTTCTTCCAGTAGACGTGGTGGGTGCCGGTGCGGGTCGGGTAGCCCTTGCGGCCGGTGCGGACGGGGGCCGGGCCGAAGATGACCTCGTCGTGGTTCTGTACCCACATGATCTGGCGGGCCAGGTCGACGCAGGCCACGCGCGGCGCCCAGTGCTCGCCCTTCTTGCGCATCCGCGGCACGGGGCAGCGCTTGTCGGCGTTCGGGTTCGCCTTCGCCTCGGCGAGCCGGACGACGCCCCCGGTCACCGGGCCGGTGAAGCCGTTGGCCGGGATGATGCCGTGCTTCTCCTGGAAGGCGCGGATGACCTTGCAGTCCGCCGGTGACTGCTTGCCGTCCACCGTGAGCTTCAGATAGCGCTCCACCTGCCGCTGGTAGGGGCCGGTGGAGGTGGAGCACGCCTGCGGCGCCATGGGGGCCGCCGCAGGGGCCACCGCGCCGCCCGGGGCGCGCTGGAGCACCTCGGCGGGCGGTACGTACTCCACCAGGGCGTCACCCCCCGGGTCCGGCAAACGGCCGGGCGGTGGTTCCTCCTCGGCGCGCGCCGTCATGTCCGGTGCCTGTGCCTGGTCGGGCGTGTCCTTCGGCGCCCCGCCGCCGGGCGAGTCGGCGATGCCCGGTACCAGGTCGGACTCGGCGACCGGTGCGGGGCGTTGCGGGCTCGGCGGTGCCGGTCCGTCGACGGCGGTCCCGGGAACGGCGGCGAGCGTCAGCAGCGTGGCGGTGCCGGTGGCCGCGGCCAGCAGGCCCGCGAGAGTGCGGTTCATAAGTTCATCTGTCCCGCGCGGGCGGCGGCGGGCCACCGGGGCGCGGCCAGGTTCGCCCTGGTGGGTCGGATTCTTCGGCCGGGCGGGCGGTGCCCGTGGCGCGCGGCGACGATGGCGGCCGGGCGGTGCCGTGCGGTGCGGCCGGGCGGTGCCGCGCCCCAGCGGGTGAGACTGGGGGCATGAGGACTGCTTACAGCGTGGAGAAGGTGCGGGCGGCGGAGCGGGACCTGATGGCGCGGCTGCCGGCCGGGGCCCTGATGCAGCGGGCCGCGGCGGGCCTGGCGGTGGCCTGTGCGGATCTCCTGGGGCGGGTGTACGGGTCCCGGGTGGTGCTGCTGGTGGGCAGCGGCGACAACGGCGGCGACGCCCTGTACGCGGGCGCCCGGCTGGCCCGCCGGGGCGTCGGGGTGCGCGCGGTGCTGCTGTCCCCTGAGCGGGCCCACCAGGGCGGTCTGGCGGCCCTCCGGGCGGCGGGCGGCCGGGTGTCGGCCGACCCCCGGGCCGACATCGGCCGCGCGGACCTCGTCGTGGACGGCATCGTGGGCATCGGCGGCAAGGGCGGGCTGCGCCCGGAGGCGGCGGAGCTGGCCGAGGCGGCGCGCGGCAGGACCGTGCTCGCGGTGGACCTGCCGAGCGGGGTGAACGCGGACACCGGAGAGGTGGACGGTGCGGCCGTGCGGGCGGACGCGACGGTGACGTTCGGCGCGTACAAGCCGGGGCTGCTGATCGATCCGGCGCGCGAGTACGTGGGCGCGCTGCGGCTGGTGGACATCGGCCTGGACCTGCCGGACGAGGCGGACGTGGCGGCGCTGCAGCACGCCGACGTGGCGGCGCTCCTGCCCGTCCCGGCGGCGGACAGCGACAAGTACCGGCGCGGCGTGGTCGGCGTGGTGGCGGGCTCGGCGCGCTATCCGGGCGCCGCGGTACTGGCGGTCTCGGGCGCGCTGCGCGGCGGCGCGGGCGCGGTCCGGTACGTGGGCCCCGGCGGCGACGCGGTGATCGCCGCACATCCGGAGACGCTGGTGCACGCGGGCCCGCCCTCGAAGGCGGGCCGCGTGCAGGCATGGGTGACCGGCCCGGGCCTGGGCGACAACGAGGAGGCCATGGCCGACGTCCTGGCCTCCGACGTGCCCGTACTCGTGGACGCCGACGGGCTGCGCTACCTGGACCCGGCGCGGCTGCGCGCCCGTACGGCGCCGACGCTGCTCACCCCGCACGCGGGCGAGGCCGCGGCCCTGCTGGGCGCGGCCCGCGAGGAGGTGGAGTCGGCCCGGCTGCACGCCGTACGGGAGCTGGCCTCCCGGTACGGCGCGACGGTACTGCTCAAGGGCTCCTCGACGCTGATCACCGCCCCCGAGGGGACCACCGTCCGCGTCAACCCCACCGGCACGGGCTGGCTGGCCACGGCCGGCAGCGGCGACGTCCTCTCGGGCCTGGCCGGTTCCCTGCTGGCCACCGGGCTCGCACCGCTGGAGGCAGCGTCGGCGGGCGCGTACCTGCACGGGCTGGCGGCGCGTCAGGCGGCGTCCGCGGGCACGCCGCTGACGGCCTGCGACGTGGCCGAAGCCCTGCCGGGAACGTGGCTGTCGGTGACCACCTAGGGCGCCTCGGGGCGCCCTCAGGGGCGCGGGGAACTGCGCGCCCAGCCACAGCCGACCCGCAGGCGGCCACCAGCACGCACCCCCGCGGCGTGTTCCGCCCCCGCCCCCTCAGCGGAGGGGTGACTCATCCCTCCGCGATCACCACAGCCGAAGCCACCCCCGCATCATGGCTGAGCGAGACGTGCCAGGACTGGACGCCCCGCTCCTGCGCGGCCGCCGCCACCGTGCCCCACACCCGGAGCCGGGGCTGTCCGCTCTCCTCGACGTACACCTCGGCGTCCGTCCAGTGCAGGCCGCGCGGCGCGCCCAGCGCCTTGGCCAGCGCCTCCTTCGCGGCGAACCGGGCCGCGAGGGAGGCGACGCCGCGCGGCTCGCCGCCCGGCAGGTACCGCTCACTGTCGACGAAGAGCCGGTCCAGCATCTGGGGCGTGCGCTCCAGCGCCGCGGCGAACCGGTCGATCTCGGCGACGTCGATCCCGACCCCGATGATCATTCGACGGTCACCGACTTGGCGAGGTTGCGCGGCTGGTCGACCTCGTTGCCGCGGGCCGTGGCCAGCTCGCAGGCGAAGACCTGGAGCGGCACAGTGGCCACCAGCGGCTGCAGGAGCGTCGGCGTCACGGGGATGCGGACCAGGTGGTCGGCGTACGGGACGACCGTCTCGTCGCCCTCCTCGGCGATGACGATGGTGCGGGCGCCGCGGGCCCGGATCTCCTGGATATTGGAGACGATCTTGTCGTGCAGTACGGAGCGCCCACGCGGCGACGGCACGATCACCACCACCGGCAGGTCCTCCTCGATCAGCGCGATCGGCCCGTGCTTCAGTTCGCCCGCCGCGAATCCCTCGGCGTGCATGTACGCCAGCTCCTTGAGCTTCAGCGCGCCCTCCAGGGCCACCGGGTGGCCCACGTGGCGCCCGAGGAAGAGCACGGTGTTCTTGTCCGCGAGGCCGCGGGCCAGCTCCCGTACCGGCTCCATCGTGCCCAGCACCTCGTCCACCTGGGTGCCGATCTCGGCCAGCTCCTTCACCACGGCCTGGATCTCGTCGCCCCACTTCGTGCCGCGCACCTGCCCCAGGTACAGCGCGACCAGGTAGCAGGCGACCAGCTGGGTGAGGAACGCCTTCGTGGAGGCGACGGCGACCTCGGGCCCGGCGTGCGTGTAGAGCACCGCGTCGGACTCGCGCGGGATGGTCGAGCCGTTGGTGTTGCAGATGGCGAGCACCTTCGCGCCCTGCTCGCGGGCGTGCCGCAGCGCCATCAGGGTGTCCATGGTCTCGCCGGACTGGGAGATCGCGACGACGAGCGTGCGGTGGTCCAGGATCGGGTCGCGGTAGCGGAACTCGCTCGCCAGCTCGACCTCGCACGGGATGCGCGTCCAGTGCTCGATGGCGTACTTGGCGATCAGACCGGCGTGGAAGGCCGTGCCGCACGCCACGATGACGACCTTCTGCGCCTCGCGCAGCACCACGTCCGGGATGCGCACCTCGTCGAGCGAGAGCCGCCCGTCCGCGCCGATGCGCCCCAGGAGGGTGTCCGCGACCGCCTTCGGCTGCTCGGCGATCTCCTTGAGCATGAAGTAGTCGTAGCCGCCCTTCTCGGCGGCCGAGGCGTCCCAGTCGACGTGGTACGGGCGCACCTCGGCCGGGCGGCCCTCGAAGTCGGTGACCTGGACGCCGTTCCGGCGCACCTCGACGACCTGGTCCTGGCCCAGCTCGACGGCCTCCCGGGTGTGCGCGATGAAGGCGGCCACGTCGGAGGCGAGGAACGCCTCGTCGTCACCGAGGCCGACGACCAGCGGGGAGTTCCGGCGCGCGCCGACCACCACGTCCGGCGCGTCGGCGTGCACCGCCACGAGGGTGAAGGCGCCCTCCAGCCGGCGGCAGACCTGCCGCATCGATTCGGCGAGGTCCCCGCAGGAGGAGAAGGACTCCGCCAGCAGGTGCGCGACCACCTCGGTGTCCGTCTCGGAGGCCAGCTCGTGGCCGCGGTCGGTCAGTTCGGCGCGCAGCGCGGCGAAGTTCTCGATGATGCCGTTGTGCACGACCGAGACCCGCCCGGAGTTGTCCAGGTGCGGATGGGCGTTGGCGTCGGTGGGGCCACCATGCGTGGCCCACCGGGTGTGCCCGATCCCCGTACTGCCGGCCGGCAGCGGGCGCGCCGCCAGCTCCTTGTCCAGATTGGCGAGCTTGCCGGCCTTCTTCGCCGCCGCCAGGCCGCCGTCGGCCAGCACCGCGACACCCGCCGAGTCGTAGCCGCGGTACTCCAGCCGCTTCAGTCCGGCCAGTACGACGTCAAGGGCCGACTGCCCGCCCACGTATCCCACAATTCCGCACATGAAGGCAGCCTACGGCGCGCGGAGATCGATACCCGCGTCCCATACGGGTCAATGCCCGCTCTCGATCCGGTCGATGGCCTCCTGGACCAGATCGAGGAATTCCACCTCCTCACAGCGCGGCTTGCTGCCCATCTCGTACAGGACCAGGCAATCCGTCAGCTCCTCCCCCAGGTCCTCGTCGGGGAGTTCGGCGGCCAGTTCGCTGTGGACCAGGCCGGCGTGGCCGCCGGATTCCGGGGCCGCCGCAGTCTCCGCACCGGCTCTCAGCCGGTACTGCCGTACGTAATCGAGCAGGCGTGTCACCGTGCCCACCCCCCTTTTCTCGCGACGCAGAAATTGACGCGCTCCCCCACTGCCGGACGTTATCGAGGAATACGTGATTGGTATAGACATGGGTATTCCGTCCTCCAGGAGGACGGCCGCGCAGCCGTTCGGGTTGCTCCGCAACGCCACCCCGGGATGAGCGGTGGCGGGCGGCTGCGGACAATGGGCGGCGTGCCCATGACGACAGAGCAGCCGCAGCAACGACGCCGCGCCGACGCCACGCCGTACGTCGACATGACCCGCGCGGAGTGGAGCGCCCTGCGGGAGAAGACCCCGCTCCCGCTGAGCGCCGAAGAGGTCGAGCGGCTGCGCGGCCTGGGCGACGTCATCGACCTGGACGAGGTGCGCGACGTCTACCTGCCGCTCTCCCGGCTGCTGAACCTCTACTTCGGGGCCACCAGCAACCTCCGCGGCGCGCTGAACACCTTCCTGGGCGACCAGAAGGGGCACGGCGCCCAGGAGGGCACGCCGTTCGTCATCGGCGTGGCGGGCAGCGTCGCGGTCGGCAAGTCCACCACGGCCCGCCTCCTCCAGGCCCTGCTGGCCCGCTGGCCCGACCACCCCCGCGTCGAGCTGGTGACCACCGACGGCTTCCTGCTGCCCAACGCCGAGCTGCACCGGCGCGGCCTGATGTCCCGCAAGGGCTTCCCCGAGTCCTACGACCGGCGCGCCCTGACCCGCTTCGTGGCGGACGTGAAGTCCGGCAAGGCCGAGGTCACCGCCCCGGTCTACTCGCATCTGATCTACGACATCGTGCCCGGCGAGCGGCTGACCGTGCACCGCCCCGACATCCTCATCGTCGAGGGCCTCAACGTGCTGCAGCCCGCGCTGCCCGGCAAGGACGGCCGCACCCGCCTCGGCCTCGCCGACTTCTTCGACTTCTCGGTGTACGTGGACGCCCGCACCGAGGACATCGAGCAGTGGTACCTCGGCCGGTTCCGCAAGCTGCGCGAGACCGCCTTCCAGAACCCGTTCTCGTACTTCCGCAAGTACGCCCAGGTCTCCGAGGAAGAGGCGCTGGAGTACGCCCGGATGAACTGGCGCACCATCAACAAGCCCAATCTGCAGCAGAATGTGGCCCCCACGCGCGGGCGCGCGAACCTCGTGCTGCGCAAGGGACCCGACCACAAGGTGCAGCGCCTGTCGCTGCGCAAACTCTGAGCGAGAACTTCGAGGACTCTGCTGTGCTGCATCTGCGACTCATCGTCCCGGCGGACCGTACGGACGAGGTGGTGGCGCTGCTGGAGAAGACGGTCGGCACCACCCATCTGGTGGTACTGGCCGGCGCGGCCCGCAACCCCGCCGGGGACGTGATCACCTGCGATGTGGCGCGCGAGGCCGGCGACGGACTGCTGCGCGAACTGCGCGAGCGCGGCATCGACGACTGCGGGTCGATCGCCGTCGAGCACATCGACCTCTCGCTGTCCACGCGCGCGGTGCAGGCCGCGGAGGACGCGCCGGGCGAGGGCGCGGACGCGGTCCTGTGGGAACAGCTGAGCGACGCGACGCACGAGGAGTCGACGCTCACCGTCACCTACATCGCGTTCCTGACGCTGGCGACGATGATCGCGGCGTGCGGTGTCGTACTGGACAACGCGATCCTCATCGTGGGCGCGATGGCGGTCGGCCCGGAGTTCGGGCCGCTGGCCGGGATCTGCACGGCGGTGGTGCAGCGCGCCCCGCGGCTCGCGTGGCGGTCGCTGGTGGCGCTGGTCGCCGGGTTCGCGGTGGCGATGATCCTGACCGTGGGCTTCAGCTACCTGATGGACGCGATGGACCTCTTCACCTACGACAAGTTCGAGGCGGACCGGCCCAACACGTCCTTCATCTGGCAGCCGGACCTGATGTCCTTCGTGGTGGCGCTGCTCGCCGGCATCGCGGGCACCCTGTCCCTGACCTCGGCCAAGTCCGGCGCCCTGGTCGGCGTCGCGATCTCCGTGACGACCGTCCCGGCCGCCTCGAACGCCGCCGTCGCCTTCCTTTACGGCGACTACTCGCAGACGGTGGGCTCCACCGGCCAGCTCCTGCTGAACCTGGCGGGCATCATCGTCGCGGGCACGCTGACACTGGTCGCCCAGAAGTCCCTCTGGGCGCGCCAGCGTGCGCGCGAGCGTGCCGCCGTACGCGAGAGCTGAGGCTCAGCCCAGCGCGGACTTGACGACATCGGCCAGCCGGCCGGCCACGGCCTTCGCCTGCTCCAGGTCGGCGGCCTCCACCATGACCCGGACCAGCGGCTCCGTACCGGAGGAGCGCAGCAGGACGCGGCCCGTCGCGCCCAGCTCGCGCTCCGCGTCGGTCACCGCGGCCGACAGCTCGGCGGAGGTGGCCACCCGGGACTTGTCCACGTCGGGGACGTTGATCAGGACCTGCGGCAGCCGCTCCATGACGCCCGCCAGCTCGGACAGCGAGCGGCCCGTCGCCGCGACCCGCGCCGCCAGCATCAGGCCGGTCAGTGTGCCGTCGCCGGTCGTGGCGTGGTCCAGCACGATGACGTGCCCGGACTGCTCGCCGCCCAGCGCGAAGCCCTGGGCCTTCATCTCCTCCAGGACGTACCGGTCGCCCACCGCGGTGCGCACCAGCTCGATGCCCTCGCGCTCCAGCGCCAGTTTGAAGCCCAGGTTGGACATGACCGTGGCGACCACGGTGTTCTGCCGCAGCGTGCCCGCGTCGCGCATGCCCAGCGCGAGGACGGCGAGGATCTGGTCGCCGTCGACCTCGTTGCCCGCCTCGTCCACGGCCAGGCAGCGGTCCGCGTCGCCGTCGTGCGCGACGCCCAGGTCGGCGCCGTGCTCGACGACCGCCGCGCGCAGCTTCTCCAGGTGCGTGGAGCCGCAGCCGTCGTTGATGTTCAGGCCGTCGGGGTCGGTGCCGATCGTGACGACCTCGGCGCCGGCCCGCGCGAACGCCTCCGGGGAGACCCGGGCCGCCGCGCCGTGCGCCCCGTCGATGACGATCTTCAGCCCGTCCAGGCGGTTCGGCAACACGCCGACCAGGTGCGCGACGTAGTTGTCGAAGCCCTCGGCGTAGTCCTTGACCCGGCCCACGCCCGCGCCGGTCGGCCGGTCCCACGCGTCACCGGAGGCGTGCCCGCGGTACCTGCTCTCGATCCGGTCCTCCAGCTCGTCGGCGAGCTTGTGCCCGCCGCGCGCGAAGAACTTGATGCCGTTGTCGGGCATCGGGTTGTGGCTCGCGGAGAGCATCACGCCCAGGTCCGCGCCGAGCGCGCCGGTGAGGTACGCCACCGCCGGGGTCGGCAGCACGCCCACCCGCAGCACGTCCACGCCCGCGCTGGCCAGCCCCGCCACCACGGCGGACTCCAGGAACTCCCCCGAGGCACGGGGATCGCGCCCGACCACGGCCACCGGCCGGTGATCTTCAAAAGTGCCCGCTTCCGCAAGCACATGCGCCGCAGCGACCGACAGCCCGAGCGCGAGCTCTGCCGTCAGATCCGCATTGGCGACGCCGCGCACCCCGTCCGTGCCGAAGAGTCGTCCCACTGGTGTCCTCCGAGTTCATGAGCTTGGACCAGACCGTTATGACCGTTATGTACAGGTATACGCCTATCTGGTCCCGGATAGCCGAACGCCCCGGCGGCACGGAAAGTGCCCCCGGGGCGTTCGCCAAGCTGCGCGCGAAGCGCGAAAGCTGCACACGAGGCAGCGAGCGTGATTAGCGCTTGCTGTACTGCGGCGCCTTGCGGGCCTTCTTCAGACCGGACTTCTTGCGCTCGACCGCACGGTCGTCGCGCTTCAGGAAGCCGGCCTTCTTCAGCGGGCCACGGTTGTTCTCGACGTCCGCCTCGTTCAGCGCACGGGCCACGCCCAGGCGCAGCGCGCCGGCCTGGCCGGAGATGCCGCCACCGGAGATGCGGGCGACAACGTCGTAGCGGTTGTCGAGCTCGAGCACCTTGAAGGGCTCGTTGACTTCCTGCTGGTGCACCTTGTTCGGGAAGTAGCCCTCGAGGGTGCGGCCGTTGATCTTCCACTGGCCGGTGCCGGGGATGATCCGGACGCGGGCAATGGCGTTCTTGCGACGGCCCAGGCCGGCGGCCGGCTGCGGGTCACCGAAGCGGGAGGCGAGGGACTCGGAGGTGTACTCACCCTCCAGCGGCGCCTCGGTCTCGGTGGTGTACTCCTCGACCTCGAGCGGGGTCTCGGCGGTGGTCTCAGCCACGATGCTCCTCAGATTCTCTTCGTCTTAGGGGGTGTGGCCGGACTTACTGCGCGACCTGGGTGATCTCGAACGGGACCGGCTGCTGAGCAGCGTGCGGGTGCTCGGCGCCCGCGTAGACCTTCAGCTTCGAGAGCATCTGGCGGCCCAGGGTGTTCTTCGGGAGCATGCCCTTGATGGCCTTCTCGACAGCCTTCTCGGGGTTCTTGTCGAGCAGCTCGTCGTAGCGGACGGAGCGCAGACCACCCGGGAAGCCGGAGTGGCGGTACGCCATCTTCTGCGACCGCTTGTTGCCGGACAGGTGCACCTTGTCGGCGTTGATGATGATGACGAAGTCACCGGTGTCGACGTGAGGGGCGTAAACCGGCTTGTGCTTGCCCCGGAGGAGGGAAGCTGCCTGAGTCGCCAGACGGCCCAGGACAACGTCCTGCGCGTCAATGATGTGCCACTGGCGCTGGACATCGCCGGGCTTGGGGCTGAACGTACGCACGTTTTAGCCTTCGCTTCTAAGTGATGGGACCTGTACAGGGTCACCTCGGTCGACAGACCGACACGGGCGGCTCCGGGTGACGCAACCCTTTGCCTGCCGTCGGTCATCGGCCCGGTGGACCGGCGTAAGGGCCCCTCACGTGAGATAGAGCAAGCCAATACGCATAACGAACAGGCAGAATACCGGGCCTCCCCCAGGCGGGTCAAAACGCACCCCGTACGGGGGTGCGATCCCCGCCATCGCTGTCCCGGCGGCCCGGCCGGCCGCTCCCGCGGCCCAGGCAGACGCACGCCAGCACGGCGGTCAGCGTCCACAGCATCGCCGCGTCCTTGAAGGCCCGCCGCCTGATGTCCTCCAGGTACGGCCAGTCCAGGCCGGAGACCTGGGGCACGAGGGCGATCCAGAACCACACGGTACGGGGCGCGGCGCCCGGTACGGCGACGGACGCCAGCAGCGGGCCGAGCACGACCAGCAGGTAGTGGTCGAAGGACGGGCGGGAGACGAGGAAGGCGGCGAGCAGCAGCATCGCGGCCGTCTCGACGAGCCGCAGCGGCCCCGCGTCCCCGCGCCGCCAGCGCAGATACGCACAGGCCACCCCGGCAGCGGCCGCGAGCACGGCCACGCCGAGGGCCACCGGCTCCGGCAGGCCGAGCCGGGCCAGGACCGCGCCGAGCGAGGCGTCGTACGGCCGCGCGAAGACGTCCTGCCCGCGCAGCAGGAACGGCAGCGTATGGGTGAGGAACATCCCGGGCCGCGGCATCACGAGCGCGGCGAGCAGCGATACCAGGAGGGGCACGCCGAGCGCCGCGGCCAGCGCCCGCCACCGCCGTGCGAAGACGAAGAGCAGCAGGACGGGCACGAGCATCGGCTTGACCGCCAGCGCCGACCCGATCACCGCGCCGGCCGCCACCCACCTCCCCCGGCGGGCCATCAGCAGCGCCAGCGGAAACGCCACCACCGAGGCCAGCGTCCAGTTCCCGAGCGTGACGAGGTTGCGGAACGGCTGGAAGAACGGCAGCGCGGCCACCGCGAGCGCGGCGAGCCTGCTGCCCGCCGCGACCTCGAAGATCCGCAGACTCAGCCACCAGCCCGCCAGAACGAGCCCGACACCGGCGGCCGGCACGAGCCAGGGCAGCCAACCCTGCGGCAGCAGCGCCTCGGGGACGGCCGCGAGCACCGCCCCCGGCAGATACAGGAACCGCTTGTCGGCGTAGGGCGCCCCGCCGTCCAGCAGCGCACCCGCCGCCCGCACGGCAAAGCCGTTGTCCATCCCGAGGTGCCCGCCCCGCCGGACGGTCACCCAGACCACGACGGCCATCAGCCCACCGGCCACGGCCCGCAACGGCCAGGAGGCGGGCCGCAGCAGCCACGCCGCGCACGGTGATTGCACCGCTTCGCCCGTTGCGCCCGTTACGTCCGCCGCCATGCGGCCAGGCTAGAAGCCCCGCCGCTACCGCTCCCGCTCGACACGACGCTCGTCCCACACCGGCTCGGACGTCTCCCGCACCCGCCCATCGGCCCCGAAGACCAGATAGCGGTCGAAGGACCGCGCGAACCACCGGTCGTGCGTGACCGCCAGCACCGTCCCCTCGTACGCCTCCAGCCCCGTCTGCAGCGCCTCCGCCGACTCCAGGTCGAGGTTGTCCGTCGGCTCGTCCAGCAGGAGGGCCGTGGTGCCGGACAGCTCCAGGAGCAGGATCTGGAAGCGGGCCTGCTGGCCGCCGGAGAGGCGGTCGAAGCGCTGCTCGGCCTGGCGGCTGAGTTCGTACCGGCGCAGGGCGCTCATCGCCTTGCCGCGGTCCTTGGCGTGTTCCGTCCAGAGGATGTCGAGGAGGGTGCGGCCCTCCAGTTCCGGGTGGGCGTGGGTCTGGGCGAAGTGCCCGGGTACGACGCGGGCGCCGAGCTTCCACGCGCCCGTGTGAGACACCTCCTCGCCCGCCAGCAGCCGCAGGAAGTGCGACTTGCCCGAGCCGTTGGAGCCGAGGACCGCGACCCGCTCGCCGTAGAAGACCTCCAGCGAGAAGGGCTTCATCAGGCCGGTCAGCTCAAGGTTCTCGCAGGTCACGGCGCGTACGCCGGTCCGGCCGCCGTGCAGCCGCATCGTGATGTCCTGCTCGCGCGGCGGCTCCGGCGGCGGCCCGGCCTCCTCGAACTTCTTCAGCCGCGTCTGCGCGGCGTGATAGCGCGAAGCCATCTCGTGGCTGTTCTCCGCGGCCTGGCGGAGATTGCGTACGAGCTTCTTCAGCTGCTCGTGCTTCTCGTCCCAGCGCCGCCGCAGCTCCTCGAAGCGCGCGAACCGCTCCTTGCGCGCCTCGTGGTACGTCGCGAAGCCGCCGCCGTGCACCCAGACGTCGCTGCCCGCCGGGCCCGGCTCGACGCTGACGATCTTCTCGGCGGAGCGGGCCAGCAGCTCCCGGTCGTGCGAGACGAAGAGGACCGTCTTCTTCGTCTCCCGCAGCCGCTCCTCCAGCCAGCGCTTCCCCGGCACGTCCAGGTAGTTGTCCGGCTCGTCCAGCAGCAGCACCTCGTCCGTGCCGCGCAGCAGCGACTCCAGGACCAGCCGCTTCTGCTCGCCGCCGGAGAGCGTGCGCACCTGCCGCCACTGCGCCTTCTCGTACGGGACGCCGAGCGCGGCCATCGTGCACATGTCCCAGACGGTCTCGGCCTCGTAGCCGCGCGCCTCGGCCCAGTCGCTCAGCGCCTGCGCGTACGCCATCTGCGCGGCCTCGTCGTCGACCGTCATGACCGCGTGTTCCGCTTCGTCCACGGCCTTAGCCGCCGCCCGCAGCCGCGGCTGGGACACCGACACCAGCAGGTCCCGCACCGTCCGGTCGTCCCGCACCGAACCCACGAACTGCGGCATCACCCCGAGCCCGCCGCTGACCGTCACCGCCCCGCCGTGCGGCTGGAGCTCCCCCGCGATCAGCTTCAGCAGCGTCGTCTTGCCCGCGCCGTTCGCCCCGACCAGCGCGACCGTGGCGCCTTCCCCCACGCGGAAGGACACGTCCCCCAGCAGGACCCGCCCGTCCGGCAGGTAGTACTCCAGATGTCCGGCGTCCACATGTCCCATGCGCGAATTCTCGGCCCCGCGGCGCCCGTGGGCCAAACGGGTTTCCCGGGCCGCCCGGTACGGGCCTCCGCCCTGTCACGTGTGAGCACTAGGATTCGCGCCATGAGCTTTGGGCAAGGAGGGCCGTACGGCCCCGGGGGTTCGGGTCCGTCCGCTTCGTCCACACCGGACTGGGCCGCGCTGGCGGAGCAGAGCGAGGCAAAGGGAAGACGCAAGCGGCTGCTGATGATCGGCGGCGGCGTTCTGGCCACCCTCGCGGTGGCCGGCATCGTCGCCACCGCCGTGATCACCAGCAATGGCGGCAGCAACAAACCCTCGGCGCTGCCCTCCCCCGAGAAGCTCCCCGACGGGCCGGCCGAGCCCAAGCCGACCTTCTCCGATGTCAACGTCCCCCCGCCGCCGGACCCGGTGGACTACATCACCGACCCCAAGAAGGACACCGCGCCGCTCACCACCGCCTCGCTCTTCCCCGAGAAGCAGCTGGCGGCCGGCGGGCGCACCTACCCGAAGGCCACCACCAGCGCCACCGGCAGCTGCGCGAGCGTCGCGCAGGGCGGCCTCGGCCCGGTCCTGACCAAGCACGGCTGCGAGAAGCTGCTGCGCGCCACCTTCTCCCGGGACGGCGTGGCCGTCACGGTCGGCATAGCCCGCTTCGACAGCAAGGCGGCGGCCGCCGCCGTCAAGGACGAGTACAAGCCCAACCTCGCCGCGCTGGCCGGCGGCAAGGTCGCCCCGTTCTGCCAGGCCACCGCCTGCCGGACGTCGGCGAACGCGGCCGGCCGGTACGCGTACTTCACGATCGCCGGCTACCTCAACGGCCAGGCCGTCACCGGCAGCGAGACCAAGGCGCTGCAGGCGAGCCGGGACGGCGCCGCGTACGCCTGGAACCGGATCATGCAGCACGGCCGCGATCAGGCCGACGCGGCGGCGAAGTAGCAGCAGAAGCAGCTGAAGAACTGAGTCGGCGCGGGCGGGGCGGGGGCGCGCACCGCCGCCCCGCACGCGCCCTCAGCAGCAGCCCGCGCCCGGCAACGTCCGCTTGTTGCGCGCCTCCTTGTTGCGGGCCGCGAGCAGCTCGTCGGCCGGGTAGCCGACCTCCTCCAGCGTCAGCCCGTGCGGCCGTACGACATGCACCGCCGAGTCCCGCACGCCCGCCGCGAGCACCTTGCCCGGCCACTCCACGGGCCGGTGCCCGTCCCCGACGAACAGCAGCGCGCCCACCAGCGACCGCACCATGTTGTGGCAGAACGCGTCCGCCTTTACGGTCGCCGTGATGATCCCGTCCGCGTCCCGCTCCCAGCTCAGCTCCTGGAGCGTACGAATGGTCGTCGCGCCCTCGCGCCGCTTGCAGTACGCCGCGAAGTCGTGCTCCCCCAGCAGCGGCTGCGACGCCTCGTTCATCGCCGCCACGTCCAGGTCCCAGTCGTGCCACAGCACGTGCCCGCGCAGCAGCGGGTCGACGCCGCCGGGGTGATCGGTGACCCGGTACGCGTACCGGCGCCAGATCGCCGAGAACCGGGCGTTGAACCCGGCCGGGGCCTCGGCCACCCGCCAGATCCGTACGTCCTTCGGCAGCCGCCCGGCGAGCCGCCGCCGCAGCTTGTCACCGTGCTCGGCCCACAGCTCCTGCGGCAGGTCGACATGGGCCACCTGGCCGCGCGCGTGCACGCCCGCGTCCGTCCGCCCCGCCACGGTCAGCTCGTACGTCTCCTGCGCCCGCGTCACGGTCCGCAGCGCGTCCTCGATCTCCTGCTGGACCGTCCGCCGCTCCCGCTGCTTGGCCCACCCCGAGAAGTCCTTCCCGTCGTAGGAAAGGTCCAGCCGCACCCGCACGTGTCCGGGCGCCGGCCCGTCGTTGTCCTCACTCACGCGACCATCCTCTCAAGCGGAACGGGCCCGCTCCCCCGAAGGGGAACGGGCCCGCTCGACCGGCCTCAGCAGGCTCAGGCGTCCTTGGACTCCTCAGCCGGCGCCTCGGCGGCGGCCTCGTCGGCCTCCTTGACCGCGCGCTTGGCGGCGGCCTCGGCCTCGGCGACGGTCGCCTTCTTGGCGATCTCACCCTCGACCAGCTCGATCACAGCCATCGGGGCGTTGTCGCCACGACGGTTGCCGATCTTGGTGATCCGGGTGTAGCCACCCGGACGCTCGGCGTAGCGCGGGGCGATCTCGGTGAACAGCGTGTGCACGATGCTCTTGTCCGTGATCGTGGCCAGCACCAGGCGACGGTTGTGGATGTCGCCCTTCTTCGCCTTGGTGATCAGCTTCTCCGCGACGGGGCGCAGGCGGCGGGCCTTGGCCTCGGTCGTGGTGATGCGGCCGTGCTCGAACAGCGACTTCGCGAGGTTCGCGAGCAGAAGACGCTCGTGCGCGGCGCTGCCGCCCAGACGGGCACCCTTGGCGGGACGCGGCATGGTGTTTCTCCTCTGTGTCTGCCCCAGCCGTATCAGGTACCGGGGTCAGTATCCGAGCGGGCGGTCGCCCGTCGGAGACCCCGCGCCCGGTCAGGGGCGCGGGGAACTGCGCGACCAGCCAGAGCCGGTCCGCAGCAAAAATCAGGCCGTCAGGCCCGAGCTCAGTACTGCTCGGTCTCGACGAAACCCGCGTCGGCGTCGTCGTCGGCCCCAAACGCGTCAGCCGCAGCCGTCGGGTCGAAGCCGGGAGGCGAGTCCTTCAGGGCCAGGCCCATGCCGGCCAGCTTCGCCTTGACCTCGTCGATCGACTTCGCACCGAAGTTGCGGATGTCGAGCAGGTCCGCCTCGGAGCGGGCGACGAGCTCACCCACGGAGTGGATGCCCTCGCGCTTGAGGCAGTTGTACGACCGAACGGTGAGCTCCAGCTCCTCGATCGGCAGCGCCAGGTCGGCGGCCAGGGCGGCGTCCGTGGGGGACGGGCCCATGTCGATGCCCTCGGCGTCGATGTTGAGCTCGCGGGCCAGACCGAACAGCTCGACCAGGGTCTTACCGGCCGACGCCATGGCGTCACGGGGACGCATGGCCTGCTTGGTCTCGACGTCGACGATCAGCTTGTCGAAGTCGGTGCGCTGCTCGACTCGGGTCGCCTCGACCTTGTAGGTGACCTTGAGCACGGGGCTGTAGATGGAGTCGACCGGGATACGGCCGATCTCCTGGCCCACCTGCTTGTTCTGCACCGCGGAGACGTAGCCGCGACCGCGCTCGACGGTCAGCTCCATCTCCAGCTTGCCCTTGCCGTTCAGCGTGGCGAGGACCAGGTCGGGGTTGTGCACCTCGACACCGGCCGGCGGCGCGATGTCCGCGGCGGTGACCAGGCCGGGGCCCTGCTTGCGCAGGTACATCACGACCGGCTCGTCGTGCTCCGAGGAGACGACCAGCTGCTTGATGTTCAGGATGAGGTCGGTGACGTCCTCCTTGACGCCCGGCACGGTGGTGAACTCGTGCAGGACACCGTCGATGCGGATGGACGTGACCGCCGCACCCGGGATCGAGGAGAGGAGCGTACGACGCAGAGAGTTGCCGAGGGTGTAACCGAAGCCCGGCTCCAGCGGCTCGATCACGAACCGGGAGCGGTACTCGTCGACGACCTCTTCGGTCAACGAGGGACGCTGAGCGATCAGCATGTTTTTGATCCTTCAGTCGTGGACGCCCGCTATTTGACGCCCGCTGTACTACAAGGGTACGGGCGGTACGGCCCAAAAGTGCCGTACCGCCCGCGACCGCAGAGCCCTGCTTACTTGGAGTAGAGCTCGACGATCAGCTGCTCCTGCACCTGGGTGTCGATCACCTGGCGCTCGGGCAGCGAGTGCACGAGGACCCGCAGCTTCGAGGGGATGGCCTCGAGCCACGCGGGAACGGTCTTCTCGCCGGCCTCGGCCTGAGCCACCTGGAAGGGGGTCATGTTCCGAGACTTCTCGCGGACCTCGATGATGTCGTTCACGGACACGCGAGCCGACGGGATGTCGGTCTTGCGGCCGTTCACGTTGATGTGTCCGTGACGGACCAGCTGACGAGCGTGGTCGCGGGACTTCGCGAAGCCCGCACGGTAGACCACGTTGTCCAGACGGGACTCAAGGATGCGCAGAAGGTTCTCACCGGTCTTGCCGGTCTTCTGGTTCGCCTCCTTGTAGTACCCGAGGAACTGCTTCTCCAGGACACCGTAGATACGGCTGCACTTCTGCTTCTCACGAAGCTGCAGCAGGTACTCGCTGTCCTTGGTGCGCCCGCGACCGTGCTCACCCGGGGGGTAAGGACGGATCTCGATCGGGCACTTCGCGCTCTCGCACTTGCTCCCCTTGAGGAAGAGCTTCTGCTTCTCCCGACGGCAACGCTTGCAGTCGGCCCCGGTGTAACGCGCCATATTCTTGTGTCTCCTACTTCAGCTGGTCAGACGCGGCGGCGCTTGGGCGGGCGGCAGCCGTTGTGCGGGGTCGGGGTGACGTCCTGGATCGAGCCGACCTCGAGGCCGGTGGCCTGGAGGGAGCGGATCGCGGTCTCACGGCCGGAGCCGGGACCCTTGACGAAGACGTCGACCTTGCGCATGCCGTGCTCCTGCGCGCGACGCGCGGCCGACTCGGCGGCCATCTGCGCGGCGAACGGAGTCGACTTCCGCGAACCCTTGAAGCCCACGTGACCGGCCGAAGCCCAGGAAATCACGTTGCCGGTGGGGTCGGTGATCGAAACGATCGTGTTGTTGAACGTGCTCTTGATGTGAGCGTGCCCGTGGGCGACGTTCTTCTTCTCCTTGCGGCGCACCTTCTTGGCGCCGGCCGTACGGCCCTTCGGAGGCATTCATTACTCCCGTGGAGGTGGTCGGTCCTACAGCGAAGACCGCTGATAAGCGTCCGCTGAGGACTACTTCTTGCCCGGCTTCTTCTTGCCGGCGATCGCGCGACGCGGGCCCTTGCGGGTACGAGCGTTCGTGCTGGTGCGCTGGCCGTGGACGGGCAGGCCACGACGGTGGCGCAGGCCCTGGTAGCAGCCGATCTCGACCTTGCGGCGGATGTCGGCCTGGATCTCGCGACGGAGGTCACCCTCGGTCTGGAGATTGGCGTCCACGTACTCGCGGATCTTGACCAGGTCCTCTTCGGGAAGGTCACGAACGCGGGTGTTCGGGTCGACACCGGCAGCGGCGAGGGTCTGCTTCGCCAGCGTGCGGCCGATGCCGAAGACGTAGGTGAGGGCGACCTCCACGCGCTTTTCGCGCGGGATGTCAACACCTGAAACGCGTGCCATCGAATGGCTCCTGTGTTGATTCGGGGGTCTGCCACAGAGCCGCTCCCAGCCGCCGACCGCTCTTGTGTGAAAAGCAGTGGTACGACCTGGGTCCCCGGCCCCCGCCGGAGGTGTCGTCAGCCATTACGGCCCGACGGGCTCTGCGTATGTACGTATGTGCTTGCGTCGCGCGAAGAACTGCGGAAGTGCAGGTCGTGCGTCAGCCCTGGCGCTGCTTGTGGCGCAGGTTGTCGCAGATGACCATGACCCGGCCGTGGCGGCGGATCACCTTGCACTTGTCGCAGATCTTCTTGACGCTCGGCTTGACCTTCATGGGGTGAGGTTCTCCGGGTCAGTGCCGTACGCCCCACGGGAGGGGCAGCGGCAAGATCTACTTGTAGCGGTAGACGATCCGTCCACGCGTCAGGTCGTACGGAGAGAGCTCCACCACGACCCGGTCATCCGGGAGGATACGGATGTAGTGCATCCGCATCTTGCCGCTGATGTGCGCGAGGACCTGGTGACCGTTCTGAAGCTCCACCTTGAACATCGCGTTCGGGAGGGACTCGATCACGGTGCCCTCGATCTCGATGGCACCTTGCTTCTTGGCCACGCTTCGCCCTTCGAATCGGCTACCTTGATCAGCTCTCGTACAATTCACCCGATCCCCGCGTCCGGGGACGCAGGCATACGGATGCACGAGATCCGACGCGTCAGTCTACGTCAGTGCACACGAAAAGACGAATCCACGATTATTGCCCAGCCACGTAGATCGTTACGCCAGGGGATCGGGAGCAGTCTCAATGCCGTATTCGGCGAGCTTCGCCTTGCCACCATCGGGCGCCGTCAGCACCAGGGGCCCCTGCTCGGTCAGCGCGACCGAGTGCTCCCAGTGCGAGGACCAGCCGCCGTCGTTGGACTTCACGGTCCAGTCGTCCTCGAGGACGTGGGTCTTGGCGGTGCCGAGGTTGACCATCGGCTCGATGGCGATGCAGAAGCCGGGGACCAGCTTCGGGCCGCGGCCGCGCTTGCGGTCGACGTAGTTCAGCAGGTGCGGGTCCATGTGCATCTGCGATCCGATGCCGTGGCCGCCGTAGTCCTCGACGATGCCGTACTTGCCGGTGGACGGGCGCGGCTGCCGGCGGATGTAGCCCTCGATCGCCTTGGAGATGTCCACCAGGCGGTTGCCCTTGCGGACCGCGGCGATGCCGGCCCACATCGACTCCTCGGTCACCCGGCTCAGCTCGACCAGCTCCGAGGAGTGACCGGAGCCCACGAAGGCCGTGTACGCCGCGTCACCGTGCCAGCCGTCGACGATCGCGCCGCAGTCGATGGAGATGATGTCACCGTCCTGCAGGACGGTGTCCGCGGAGGGGATGCCGTGCACGACCACGTCGTTCACGGAGGTGCAGATCGTCGCGGGGAAGCCGCCGTACCCGAGGAAGTTCGACTTGGCGCCGTGCTCGGCCAGCACCTTGCGCGCGGCGTCGTCCAGGTCCTTGGTGGTGGCACCGGGCACCGCCGCCTCGCGCGTTGCGGCGTGGATCGCGGCGACGACCAGCCCCGCCTCGCGCATCTTCGCGATCTGCTCGGGGGTCTTGATCTCCAGCATGCTCTTCCTTTGCGGCTGAACCGCCGCCGCTCTCGCGGAGTCGGCTGGTCTCCGTCGTGGTTACTCAATCAATGGTTGCCGTTACCACGGTACCCGGACGCAACGCGGCCGTGGCCCCCAGTCGGGGGCCACGGCCGTATCGGAGCGTGTGTGCGCTGTTACGCCGCCTCGCGGTCCAACGCCGCCATCGCGCGCGCGGTGACGTCCTGGACCTTGCCCATCGCCGAGATGGTGGTCACGAGGCCCTGCGCGCGGTAGTAGTCGATGATCGGCTCGGTCTGCGTGTGATAGACCTCGAGCCGGTTGCGGACGGTGTCCTCACGGTCGTCGTCGCGCTGGTACAGCTCGCCGCCGCAGACGTCGCAGACGCCCTCCTGCTTCGGCGGGTTGTAGGCCACGTGGAAGACGTGGCCCGAGTCCTTGCGGCAGATGCGGCGGCCGGCGATGCGCTTGACCACCTCGTCCTCGGGGACCTCCAGGTCCAGGACCGCGTCCAGCTTCACGCTGTCGTCCTTGAGGGCCTCGTCCAGCGCCTCCGCCTGCGAGACGTTCCGCGGGAAGCCGTCCAGCAGGAAGCCGTTCGCGGCGTCGGGCTGGTTCATCCGGTCGCGCGCCATCCCGATGGTGACCTCGTCGGGCACCAGGTTCCCCGCGTCCATGTACGACTTGGCCTCAAGCCCGAGGGGCGTGCCCTGGCTGATGTTGGCTCGGAACAGGTCGCCCGTGGAGATGTGCGGGATCGCGAGGTTCTCGGCGAGGTACGCAGCCTGCGTACCCTTGCCTGCCCCAGGAGGACCGACGAGGACGATTCGCATCAGCGGAGGAACCCTTCGTAGTTACGCTGCTGAAGCTGGCTCTCGATCTGCTTCACGGTCTCCAGACCCACACCCACGATGATCAGGATGCTCGTCCCGCCGAACGGGAAGTTCTGGTCCGCGTTGAAGAGCACCAGAGCCACGGTGGGCACCAGCGCGATGAGACCCAGATACAGCGAGCCCGGCCACGTGATCCGGTTGAGCACGTAGCTGAGGTACTCGGCCGTCGGGCGACCAGCCCGGATACCCGGGATGAAGCCACCATACTTCTTCATGTTGTCGGCAACTTCTTCGGGGTTGAAGGAGATGGCGACGTAGAAGAACGCGAAGAAGACGATCAGCAGGAAGTACGTAACGATGTAAACCGGCCCATCTCCGCTCTGGAAGTGTGTCTGAAGCCACGTGGCCCAGCCTGCCTTCGAGCCGCTGAACTGCGCGATGAGCGCAGGGATGTAGAGCAGCGACGACGCGAAAATGACAGGAATCACACCTGCCTGATTCACCTTGAGCGGGATATAGGTGGACGTTCCGCCGTACGAACGACGCCCGATCATCCGCTTGGCGTACTGCACGGGGATACGGCGCTGAGCCTGTTCGACGAAGACCACCAACGCGATCATCACGAGTCCGATGGCGATCACGGAGCCGAATTCGATCCAGCCGTCGGCGAGCTTGCCGGACACCTTGATCTGCCACAGCGCGGCCGGGAAGCCGGAGGCGATCGAGATGAACATCAGGATCGACATGCCGTTGCCGATGCCGCGGTCCGTGATGAGCTCACCCAGCCACATGACCACGCCGGTGCCGGCGGTCATGCAGATGACCATCGTGATGGTCGTGAAGATGGCGGGGTCAGGAATGATTTCGTTGCGCAGGGTGCAGGTGCTGAACAGCGAACCACTGCGGGCCGTGGCCACCAGGCCGGTGCCCTGCAGGATCGCGAGCGCCACGGTGAGGTACCGGGTGTACTGCGTGATCTTCGCCTGCCCGGACTGCCCCTCCTTCTTCAGGGCTTCCAGCCGTGGGATCACCACGGTGAGCAGCTGAAGGATGATGCTCGCCGTGATGTACGGCATGATCCCGAGCGCGAAGAGTGTGATCTTGAGCAGCGCACCGCCGCTGAACATGTTCACCAGGCCGAAAAGACCACTACCGGAGCCGGCCTGCTTCATGCAGGTTTCGACGTTGGAGTAGTTCACTCCAGGAACCGGTACGTGCGCCCCGAGCCGATAGACCAGCACGATGCCCAGCGTGAACAGCAGCTTCTTGCGCAGGTCGGGCGTCTTGAACGCTCGGGCGAACGCGGTGAGCACGGTGCCTCCTGCGCCCCCCGCCTCGTGGGCGAGAGGTGACGGTCTTGAGGATCTACGAATACTGAGCGGCCGAAAACCGCGCGGCCCCCGGCCGCGCGGCGTATTCTCCGCGGTCCGCCACATCAGTCACCTGATGCGGCAGCCCCCGGCGAAAGTACAGCAATAGTGCACGCCACCTTACCGGCGACCATGCCCCCCTTGGAACGACCAACCGGGGATGCCCCAATTCGTGGGCATCCCCGGTCAGTTGATTCACTCGCGTCGGAGCGGCGTCAGAGAGGTGTCAGAGCAGCTCGGTGACGCTGCCGCCGGCGGCGGCGATCTTCTCCTTGGCGGAGCCGGAAACGGCGTCAACCGTCACCGTCAGCGCCACGGAGATCTCGCCCTGGCCCAGGACCTTGACGAGCTCGTTGTTGCGCACCGCGCCCTTGGCGACCAGGTCGGCCACCGTGACCTCGCCACCCTCGGGGTACAGCGCGGCCAGCTTCTCCAGGTTCACCACCTGGAACTGCTTGTGGGCGGGGTTCTTGAAGCCCTTCAGCTTCGGGAGACGCATGTGGAGGGGCATCTGCCCGCCCTCGAAGCGCTCCGGAACCTGGTAACGGGCCTTCGTGCCCTTGGTACCACGACCAGCGGTCTTACCCTTGGACGCCTCACCACGACCCACACGGGTCTTGGCGGTCTTGGCGCCCGGGGCAGGACGGAGGTTGTGGACCTTCAGCGGGTTGTTCTCCGCCATGTCAGTCGACCTCCTCGACCGTCACCAGGTGACGCACGGTGTGCACCATGCCGACGACCTCGGGACGGGCCTCCCGGACGACGCTGTCGTTCAGGCGCTTGAGGCCGAGCGAACGCAGCGTGTCACGGTGGTTCTGCTTGCTACCGATGTAGGACTTCGTCTGGGTGATCTTGATGCGCATCACGCATTCACCCCGGCACGCGCCCGCAGCAGAGCGGCGGGAGCAACGTCCTCCAGCGGCAGGCCACGACGGGCCGCGATCTCCTCGGGGCGCTGAAGGCCCTGAAGCGCGGTCACCGTGGCGTGCACGATGTTGATCGGGTTCGACGAACCGAGCGACTTGCTCAGCACGTCGTGAATGCCGGCGCACTCGAGCACGGCGCGCACCGGGCCACCGGCGATCACACCGGTACCGGGGGAAGCAGGCTTGAGCAGGACGACGCCCGCGGCCTTCTCGCCCTGGATGGGGTGCGGGATGGTGCCGGCGATACGGGGGACCTTGAAGAAGTGCTTCTTGGCCTCCTCAACACCCTTGGCGATGGCGGCCGGCACCTCCTTGGCCTTGCCGTAACCGACACCCACGGTGCCGTCACCGTCGCCCACCACGACCAGCGCGGTGAAGCTGAAGCGACGACCACCCTTCACAACCTTGGCGACACGGTTGATGGCGACAACACGCTCGACGTAGGCGGTCTTTTCGGCAGCTGCGCCGCCGTCCCGCCGGTCCTTACGGTCCCGCCGCTCGCCGCCACCGGCGCCGCCACCGCGGCGCTGGGGTCCAGCCATTGGAATTACCTCTCTCTGTTACGTCCGCTAGCTACGGAACCGGGGCTCAGAACTTCAGCCCGGCTTCGCGGGCGGCGTCGGCCAGAGCGGCAATCCGCCCGGCGTACTGCTTGCCACCACGGTCGAACACGACGGCCTCGACACCGGCAGCCTTGGCACGCTCGGCGACCAGCGCGCCGACCTGCTTCGCCTGCGCGCTCTTGTCGCCCTCGCCACCGCGGATCGACGCGTCCAGCGTCGACGCAGAGGCCAGAGTGTGGCCCTTGATGTCGTCGATGACCTGGGCGGTGATGCCACGGTTGGACCGCGTCACGACCAGACGAGGACGCTCCGGGGTACCCGAAATCCGCTTACGGATGCGGATGTGGCGACGCTTCGCAGCGGCGCGCTTGTAGGCGTCGCCCTTAGCGATCTTCACACCGTATGCCATGGCTTACTTACCAGCCTTTCCGACCTTGCGGCGGATGACCTCGCCGGCGTACTTGACGCCCTTGGCCTTGTACGGGTCGGGCTTACGCAGCTTGCGGATGTTCGCGGCGACCTCGCCGACCTTCTGCTTGTCGATGCCCTCGACGCTGAGCTTGGTCGGGGACTCGACCTTGAACGAGATGCCCTCGGGGGCCTCGATCAGGATCGGGTGGCTGTAGCCCAGCGAGAACTCCAGGTTGGAGCCCTTCGCCTGGACGCGGTAACCCACACCGCTGATCTCGAGCGCCTTGCTGTAGCCCTGGGTCACGCCGGTGATCATGTTCGCCACCAGCGTGCGGGACAGGCCGTGCAGGGCCTTGTTCTGACGCTCGTCGTTCGGGCGGGTGACGGCGATGTTGCCGTCCTCACCCTTGGCGACCTCGATGGGCGCGGCGACCGTGTGCTGAAGGGAACCCTTGGGGCCCTTCACGGAGACCGTCCGGCCATCGATGGTGACGTCCACACCAGCGGGAACCTGGATGGGCAGCTTGCCAATACGCGACATTAGCTATTCCTCCGTTCCCTGGTTACCAGACGTAGGCGAGAACTTCTCCGCCTACACCCTTCTTGCTGGCCTGCTGACCGGTCAGGAGACCGTGGGACGTGGAGATGATCGCCACGCCCAGGCCGCCGAGGACCTTCGGCAGGTTGGTGGACTTTGCGTAGACCCGCAGGCCCGGCTTCGAAATCCGCTTGATGCCGGCGATCGAGCGCTCGCGGTTCGGGCCGAACTTCAGCTCGAGGACGAGGTTCTTGCCGACCTCGGCGTCCTCGACCTTCCAGCCGGTGATGTAACCCTCCTGCTGGAGGATTTCCGCGATGTGCGACTTGATCTTGCTGTGCGGCATCGACACGGTGTCGTGGTATGCCGAGTTCGCGTTACGCAGACGAGTCAGCATGTCTGCGATGGGGTCAGTCATGGTCATGAATTGGCCTTCGGCCTCTCTCGCCGGGGTTTCCTATATGCGCCATCCCTCTCCCCACTCATGGGCGGGACGGGTGCGGCACGGGGACCTACGGCGTAGTAAGCGACTTTGAGCGGGCACGGTGGCCCGCGGTCGGTCTCGGGCGGCGGGGCGCCCAACCCTTCCACTCTAGGTGATGAAGGGCGGGGCACCACGCCATCCGAATGCTTACCGAGAGCCTCCGGTAACCACCAAGTAGGTGGTTACCAGGAGCTCTTGGTCACGCCCGGCAGCTCGCCACGGTGAGCCATCTCACGAAGGCACACGCGGCAGAGGCCGAACTTGCGGTAGACGGAGTGCGGACGACCGCAGCGCTGGCAGCGGGTGTACGCGCGCACGCCGAACTTGGGCTTGCGAGCAGCCTTCGCGATGAGAGCCTTCTTCGCCATCTCGCTCACGCCTCCTTGAACGGGAAGCCGAGGTGACGGAGGAGGGCGCGGCCCTCGTCGTCGTTGGTCGCCGTGGTGACCACGGTGATGTCCATACCCCGGGTACGGTCGATCTTGTCCTGGTCGATCTCGTGGAACATGACCTGCTCCGTGAGACCGAAGGTGTAGTTGCCCCGGCCGTCGAACTGCTTCGGCGACAGACCACGGAAGTCGCGGATGCGCGGCAGCGCGAGCGACAGCAGGCGGTCCAGGAACTCCCACATGCGGTCACCGCGGAGGGTGACGTGGGCACCGATCGGCTGGCCCTCACGCAGCTTGAACTGCGCGATGGACTTACGGGCCTTGGTCACGGCCGGCTTCTGGCCGGTGATCGTGGTGAGGTCGCGGATGGCGCCCTCGATCAGCTTGGAGTCGCGGGCGGCGTCGCCCACACCCATGTTGACCACGATCTTGGTCAGGCCGGGGATCTGCATGACGTTCTCGTACGAGAACTCGTCCTTCAGCTTCCCGGCGATCTCTTCGCGGTAGCGCTGCTTGAGGCGCGGTGCGTTGGTGGTGGCAGTCATCAGATGTCCTCACCGGTCCGCTTGGCAACGCGGATCTTGTTGCCCTCGTCGTCGAAGCGGTACCCGACGCGGGTGACGACCTTGTTGCCGTCCTTCTCCACCACGAGCTGAACGTTGCTCACGTGGATCGGGGCCTCGGTCGTCACGATGCCGCCGGTCTGCGAACCACGAGCGGTCTGGCCGGCCTTGGTGTGCTTCTTGACCCGGTTGACACCCTCGACCAGGACACGGTCCTCGCGGGGGAAGGCCGCGATGACCTTGCCCTGCTTGCCCTTGTCCTTACCGGTGATGACCTGGACCAGGTCGCCCTTCTTGATCTTCATCGGTTACAGCACCTCCGGCGCGAGCGAGATGATCTTCATGAACTTCTTCTCGCGCAGCTCACGGCCCACGGGGCCGAAGATACGGGTGCCGCGGGGGTCGCCATCGTTCTTGAGGATGACGGCCGCGTTCTCGTCGAAGCGGATGTACGAACCGTCGGGACGGCGGCGCTCCTTCACGGTGCGCACGATGACCGCCTTGACGACGTCACCCTTCTTCACGTTGCCACCGGGGATCGCATCCTTCACGGTGGCGACGATGACGTCACCGATGCCCGCGTAGCGTCGGCCCGAGCCACCGAGAACACGGATGGTGAGAATTTCCTTCGCACCCGTGTTATCGGCGACGCGAAGCCGAGACTCCTGCTGGATCACGTCTATCTCCTGATCGTCTGCCGGTTCCCGGCAGGGGTTTCACGTGAAACCCCTGCCGAGCCTGGCGGAACTTTTCCGAGGGAATCCCCCTCGGGGGGATGTGCTTGCCGCAATTCCCGGTAGGGAATTACTTGGCCTTCTCGAGGATCTCGACGACGCGCCAGCGCTTCGTCGCGGAGGTCGGCCGGGTCTCCATGAGGAGGACACGGTCGCCCACGCCCGCGGCGTTCTGCTCGTCGTGCGCCTTGAGCTTGTTCGTACGACGGATGACCTTGCCGTACAGCGCGTGCTTGACGCGGTCCTCGACGGCGACGACGACGGTCTTGTCCATCTTGTCGCTGACGACCAGGCCCTCGCGGGTCTTGCGGAAGCCGCGCTCGTTCTTCTCAGTCACATTCGTCTCGCTCATCAGGCGCTCTCCACCGTCTCGATGCCGAGCTCGCGCTCACGCATCAGGGTGTAGATCCGGGCGATGTCCTTGCGGACGGCCTTCAGCCGGCCGTGGTTTTCGAGCTGTCCGGTCGCCGCCTGGAAGCGGAGGTTGAACAGCTCCTCCTTGGCCTCACGAAGCTTGGCAACGAGGTCCTCGTTGTTCAGCTCGCGCAGCTCGGTCGCCTTGGTACCGGCCGCCATCACGACTCACCTGCCTCGCGCCGCACGATGCGGCACTTCATCGGAAGCTTGTGGGCGGCGCGGGTCAGCGCCTCCTTGGCAACCTTTTCGTTCGGGAAGGACAGCTCGAACATCACCCGGCCGGGCTTGACGTTCGCGACCCACCACTCCGGAGAACCCTTACCGGAACCCATGCGGGTCTCGGCAGGCTTCTTCGTCAGCGGACGGTCGGGGTAGATGTTGATCCACACCTTGCCGCCACGCTTGATGTGACGAGTCATGGCGATACGAGCGGACTCGATCTGCCGGTTCGTCACGTAAGCCGGGGTGACGGCCTGGATGCCGTACTCACCGAAGGCCAGCTCGGTGCCACCCTTGGCCATGCCGTTGCGCTTCGGGTGGTGCTGCTTGCGGTGCTTGACCCTGCGAGGGATCAGCATGTCGGTCAGGCCTCCTGTCCGGTGCTCTCAGCCGGAGCAGCGGCAGCGGCCTCGGCCTTGGGGGCCTCGGCAGCGGCGCTCTGCTGCTGCGGCTTGCGGCCGCGGCCGCCACGCTCGCCACCACGGCGCGGGCGGTCGTTGCCACCGCGGGCCGGGCGGTTACCCGCACGGGCAGCGGCGTTCTCGGCGCGAACCTCGGCGATGTTCTTGACGTCGCCCTTGTAGATCCAGACCTTCACGCCGATGCGGCCGAAGGTCGTCTTGGCCTCGAAGAAGCCGTAGTCGACGTTCGCACGGAGCGTGTGCAGGGGCACGCGGCCCTCGCGGTAGAACTCCGAGCGGGACATCTCGGCGCCGCCGAGACGACCGCCGCACTGGATCTTGATGCCCTTGGCGCCGGCCTTCATCGTCGACTGCATGCTCTTACGCATGGCGCGACGGAAGGAGACGCGCGAGGACAGCTGCTCCGCGACGGCCTGCGCGACCAGCTGAGCGTCAGTCTCGGGGTTCTTGACCTCGAGAATGTTCAGCTGGACCTGCTTGCCGGTGAGCTTCTCCAGCTCACCGCGGATGCGGTCGGCCTCGGCGCCACGGCGGCCGATGACGATGCCCGGACGGGCGGTGTGGATGTCAACGCGGACGCGCTCACGGGTGCGCTCGATCTCCACCTTCGAGATACCGGCGCGCTCCATGCCCTTCGTCATCATGCGACGAATGGCGACGTCTTCCTTGACGTAGTCCTTGTACAGCTTGTCGGCGTACCAGCGCGACTTGAAGTCGGTGGTGATGCCGAGCCGGAACCCGTGCGGGTTTACCTTCTGGCCCATTACCGGGTTCCTTCCTTGCTGCTGACGACCACAGTGATGTGGCTGGTCCGCTTGCGGATCCGGTAGGCACGGCCCTGAGCACGCGGACGGAACCGCTTCAGGGTCGGGCCTTCGTCGACGTACGCCTCGCTGATGAACAGCTGAGAGGCGTCCGTGTGGTCGTAGTTGTGCGCGGCGTTGGCAATGGCGCTGTCCAGCACCTTGCCCACCGGCACGCTCGCGGCCTGCGGGGCGAAACGCAGGACCGCCTGAGCCTCCGTGGCGTCCATGCCACGGACAAGGTCCACCACGCGGCGGGCCTTCATGGGCGTGACACGCACGTAGCGCGCCTGGGCCCTGGCTTCCATGGTTGTCCCTTCGGTGTCAGTCATAGTCTTCGCTCTTCCGCCGATCAGCGACGACGCGACTTGCGGTCGTCCTTCTCGTGGCCGCGGAAGGTGCGGGTCGGCGCAAACTCGCCGAGCTTGTGGCCGACCATCGACTCGGTGACGAACACCGGGACGTGGGTCTTGCCGTTGTGCACCGCCAGCGTGTGGCCAAGCATGGCCGGCACGATCATGGAGCGACGGGACCAGGTCTTGATGACGTTCTTGGTGCCGGCTTCGTTCTGGACATCCACCTTCTTGATCAGGTGGTCGTCGACGAAGGGCCCCTTCTTGAGACTGCGCGGCATCTAAACCCGCTCCTAGCGCTTCTTGTTCGTCTTGCGGCGGCGGACGATGTACTTGTTCGAAGCCTTCTTAGGCGAACGCGTACGACCCTCCTTCTGACCCCACGGCGAGACCGGGTGGCGACCACCGGAGGTCTTGCCCTCACCACCACCGTGCGGGTGGTCGACGGGGTTCATCACGACACCACGCACGGTCGGGCGGACGCCCTTCCAGCGCATGCGGCCGGCCTTGCCCCAGTTGATGTTCGACTGCTCGGCGTTGCCGACCTCGCCGACAGTGGCGCGGCAGCGGACGTCGACCAGGCGGATCTCACCCGACGGCATACGAAGGTGGGCCATGGTGCCCTCCTTCGCCAGCAGCTGCACGGAGGCACCCGCGGAACGGGCGAACTTCGCGCCGCCGCCGGGCCGCAGCTCGATGGCGTGGATGGTCGTACCGACCGGGATGTTGCGCAGCGCCAGGTTGTTGCCGGGCTTGATGTCGGCGCCGGGGCCGTTCTCAATCCGGTCACCCTGCGACAGGCCGCGGGGGGCGATGATGTAGCGCTTCTCGCCGTCCGCGTAGTGCAGGAGCGCGATGCGCGCGGTGCGGTTCGGGTCGTACTCGATGTGCGCGACCTTGGCCGGCACGCCGTCCTTGTCGTGACGACGGAAGTCGATCACGCGGTAGGCGCGCTTGTGGCCACCACCCTGGTGGCGAACGGTCACACGACCGGCGTTGTTACGGCCGCCCTTGCTGTGCAGCGGGCGAACCAGCGACTTCTCCGGCGTGGACCGCGTGATCTCGACAAAGTCGGCGACGCTGGAGCCACGACGGCCCGGGGTCGTCGGCTTGTACTTGCGGATACCCATTTCTCAGTCCTCGTCCGATTCCGGACGATCCAGACCGCCGTTAGGCGGTCGGACCGCCGAAGATGTCGATGCGGTCGCCCTCGGCGAGGGTCACGATGGCGCGCTTGGTGTCAGCGCGCTTGCCGAAACCGGTGCGGGTGCGCTTGCGCTTGCCCTGCCGGTTGATCGTGTTCACCCCGGTGACCTTGACCGAGAAGACCGCCTCGACGGCCTGCTTGATCTGGGTCTTGTTGGCACGCGGGTCGACGATGAACGTGTACTTGTTCTCGTCCAGCAGCGCGTAGCTCTTCTCGGACACGACGGGCTTCTTCAGCACGTCACGGTGGTCCGTGAAGGTCTTGCTGGTGACGACGGCCTCACTCATCAGGCGTCGCTCCCTTCGGTCTCAACGGCCTTGGGGCCAGACACGAAGGACTCGAAAGCGGTCTGGGTGAAGACCACGTCGTCCGAGACGAGCACGTCGTACGTGTTCAGCTGGCCCGGCTCCAGGATGTGAACCTGGGGCAGGTTGCGGGCGGACAGCCACGCGGCCTCGTCGCTGCGCTCGGCGACCAGGAGCACGTTCTTGCGCTCGCTGATCTTGCCGAGAAGAGCCTTGGCGGCCTTCGTGGAGGTCGCACCCTCGACCACGCCGGAAACGACGTGGATGCGCGAGTTGCGGGCCCGGTCGGTGAGGGCACCGCGCAGGGCGGCGGCCTTCATCTTCTTCGGGGTCCGCTGCGAGTAGTCACGCGGCACGGGGCCGTGGACGATGCCACCGCCGGCGAACTGCGGCGCACGGGTCGAACCCTGACGCGCGCGGCCGGTGCCCTTCTGGCGGTACGGCTTCTTGCCACCGCCGCGGACCTCGCCACGGGTCTTGGTCTTGTGCGTGCCCTGACGGGCAGCGGCCAGCTGTGCGACGACGACCTGGTGGATCAGCGGAACGCTGACCTTCGCGTCGAAGATCTCCGCGGGGAGCTCGACGGTCCCGGCCTTGTCGCCTGCCGGCGAAAGGATGTCAATGGTGCTCATCGGTTACCTCAGGCCCCCTTGGCCGCGGTACGGACCAGGACGAGGCCGCCGTTCGGACCGGGGACGGCGCCCTTGATGAGCAGCAGTCCCTTCTCCGCGTCAACGGCGTGGACGGTCAGGTTCTGGGTGGTGACCCGCTCGTTGCCCATACGGCCGGACATGCGCATGCCCTTGAAGACACGGCCCGGGGTGGCGCAGCCACCGATGGAGCCCGGCTTGCGGTGTACGCGGTGCGCACCGTGCGAAGCCTTGCCGCCGTGGAAGCCGTGACGCTTCATGACACCGGCGGTGCCCTTGCCCTTGGTCTTGCCGGTCACGTCCACCTTGATGCCGGAGTCGAAGACCTCGGCATTGATCTCCTGGCCGAGGGTGTACTCGCCGGCATCGGCGGTACGGACCTCGACGAGGTGACGGCGGGGGGTGACATCGGCCTTGGCGAAGTGGCCCTTGAGGGGCTTGTTCACCTTGCGCGGGTCGATCTCGCCGAAGGCGATCTGGACGGAGTCGTATCCGTCCTGGTCTGCGGTGCGCACCTGGGTAACGACACAGGGGCCGGCCTTGACCACGGTGACCGGAACAACGCGGTTGTTCTCGTCCCACACCTGGGTCATGCCGAGCTTCTCGCCCAGGAGGCCCTTGATCTGCTTAGCCATTCTCAGATCACCCGCCTCAGAGCTTGATCTCGATGTCGACACCGGCCGGAAGGTCGAGTCGCATCAGGGAGTCAACGGTCTTCGGCGTCGGGTCGAGAATGTCGATCAGGCGCTTGTGCGTCCGCATCTCGAAGTGCTCGCGCGCGTCCTTGTACTTGTGCGGCGACTTGATGACGCAGTACACGTTCTTTTCAGTGGGCAGCGGCACCGGGCCCGCGACCGACGCACCAGTGCGAGTCACCGTCTCGACGATCTTCTTCGCCGAGCTGTCGATGACCTCGTGGTCGTAGGCCTTGAGCCGGATGCGGATCTTCTGTCCCGCCATGGCTACTGTGTAGTCCTTTGTCTCGTAACGCTCTGGGACCCGGTGCGCTTGTGCCTTTCCGAGACACGGCCCACATCCGCCACGCTCTCGCTCTTCGCCGACCCACGCGGTCGGGCGTGTCGCATCCCTTCCCGCATATCTCCGCAGGGGAGATCCTTCGAGAAGGAGAACGTGGGGTCATGGACACCCACCGGGCGCCTGGCTGAGGCACCCCGCTGACGCTTCCCGGAAGATTCCCGTACTTCCGCCCCTGATGAGAGGCGACGAATACCTAGGACTCGCTTCCAGTCCTCCCGGCGGGAGGCGCGCAGCATCGGCACTCAACCGAGCAACTTGGCTAGTGTGCCATATGGGGCACACGGCTGGCCAACCGAAGGGGAGAGAGTACCCCACGCCACACCGTGCGAATCCCCGGGCCCGCCGTCAGCCGATCTTCAACTGGCCGCCGGCCGTCGATCAGCCGGTCCTCAGCCGGTCCTCAGCCGGCCGGAACGACCGCCTGCGGACTCCGCTCCTGCGCGCTCCCGGGCACCGGAGCCGAGGCGTCACTCCCCAGCTCCACGATCCGGTTCGCGCCGTCCACATGCACCACACTCGGCTTCATCGCCCGCGCCTCGGCGTCCTCGACCTGCGCGTAACTGATGAGAATCACCAGGTCACCGGGGTGCACAAGATGCGCGGCCGCGCCGTTGATCCCGATGACTCCGGACCCCCGCTCCCCCTCGATGACATACGTCTCCAGCCGGGCCCCGTTGGTGATGTCGACGATATGCACCAGCTCGCCCGGCAGCAGATCGGCGGCGTCCATCAACTCCGCGTCAACGGTCACGGACCCCACGTAATGCAGATCGGCCTGGGTCACGGTGGCCCGATGGATCTTCGACTTGAACATGGTGCGCAGCATGGCGTCACTCCCACGAAGAAAGGTCGCGTCCTCCGACGAGGTGCGCGCCGACGCGGTCATGCTAAGCGCCGCCACCGGGGCGGCAAAAGGTGAGGAGGGTCTCGCTAAAGGTGGTCGACCTCGGTGAGGTCGATGTCGATCGTGAAGGGAACGGTCAGCTTCAGCCGCTCATGGTGGATCCCCGTCAGTGCGTACGCCTTCGTGACCGGGTCCAGCTCATTCGTGTGCACCGCCGGGTGGTCCTTCTCCCCCGCCATCTCGACCAGCCAGAAATGCGGGATGCCGGCCGCGGCGTACTTGCCCGGCTTGGTCTCGCGGTCCCGGGACTCCGAGTCGGGCGAGACCACCTCCACGGCGAGCACGACGTCGGACGGCTCGTAGCGCGTCTGCCGCAGGCTCCGTACGGCCTCGGCACGCAGCACAAGGAGATCGGGCTCCGGCGCGTTCCGGGTGTTCAGTACGACGACCATTTGGCGCCGCACCCGGAAGCGCTCCGGAGCGGCCCGCCGCAGCCCGGCTTCCAACAGGCACACCGTGATCGAATGAAAAGCCCGCTGCGGACTCACGAAGACCAGACTGCCGTCGATCAACTCGGTGTGCGGCGGGAGGTCGGGCAGAGTGAACAGGTCGTCCACGGTGTAGCCGTCCGGCGGCGGCACCGGCCAGGGGAGCTGCGGTGGGGCGGTCACGTTTTCTCCCATGGGCGAGAGCGTGACCCATGTACCGAAGGTTGTGCCCCGACCCGACCGAACACCGCTCGAAGGAGTGGGAACACCTGTACGGCATTGACGCCGCGCGCCCACACCTCTCTGACATGATCCCCACCATGGGGCGGGAAAAGGGGATATTCAGGGGGACATTCATCGCGGGGCATCTCCTGGCCGTGGCCGTTGTCGGCGCGTGCGTCGCGATGCTTCTCGGGGGCACGCTGCTGGTGGCCGCCTGGAACAGCGGCCTCGGCGTACTGGGCGTCGCCGCGCTGGCCGTGGAGGCGTTACTGGGCACGGCCGCCCTCGCCGTCGTGGGCCGCCGCGGCCGCCGGCTCCTCCCCTGGGCGAGCGGCTCCCCGCGCGGCCATCTTCTCTGGGCAGCGGCCGTCCTCCTCCTCGGTACGGCCGGCGCGGCGGCGGTCCTGTACCTGCTCATGACGCCGTACGGCATGGCGGGCACCACGACGTGGCAGCTGCTGCTCCTCACCGGCCCGCCCTACGCCATCGCCGCGGCCCTCCTCGTACCCCGCCTCGCCCTCCGCATCGCGGCACTGGCCGCCGCGGCGCTCGTGGGGCTCACCGCCGCCCTGCTGTCGTACGCCGACACCACCGCCACCGAGGCGGCGCTCGCGCACCCCGCCCCTCCC